>CAZESW010000262.1:0-2516 GCA_964514795.1 uncultured Alistipes sp. | reverse complement strand
GATTACTCGACACGTTTGAGAACGTCGAGGAGCAGTTGCCAGAATTTCGTAACCGTCGAGATTTCGATACGCTCGTCGGGCGAGTGGACTCCGCGGAGAGTCGGACCGAACGAAACCATCTCCAAATCAGGATACTTTTCGAGGAACAGACCGCACTCCAAGCCCGCATGGATGGCGCGAACCTTGGCCTCCGCACCGAACAGCGTCGAATAGCCCGTTTTGCACCACTCCAAAAGGCGCGAATCGGGGTTCGGAGTCCAACCGGGGTAACCGTCCGAATGGGCGACATCTGCACCCGCGAGTGCGAATACCGCCTCGACGGACTGCATCGCATAAACTTTCGCGCTGTCGGACGACGAACGCTGCGACGTAGTGATTACGACCGTATCGTTGTCGGTGAATTTCACCGAAGCGAGGTTCGTGGACGTTTCGACCAGACCTGCGACGCTGTGCGACATCGCCAGAACGCCGTTAGGCACGCCGACAAGCGCATTCACCAGTGCCGACTGCGACTGCTCGGAGAGAACCGTATCGGGCGCAGGCATCGGGTTGAGCGAGATTTTGAGATTCGGTTCCGTGAACTTGTACTCCGCACGGACATCCTCGGCGAAGGCCACATATTCAGCCTCGAACTGTTTTTGCAGACGGGTCGGCACACCGAAAATCGCGTATGCCTCGCGAGGAATCGCATTGCGCAGATTTCCGCCGCAGAAATAGCTCATTCTGCCCTCGAATGCCTGCAAAGCGAGCATCAGCAGGCGCGCCATAATCTTGTTTGAATTGGCGCGACCCTTGTCGATGTCGTCACCCGAGTGTCCGCCCAAGAGGTCGGAAACGTCGGCACGGTAGAAGGTATAGTTCGCCGGAGCGGCTTCCGTCGAACAGTGCAGCGTAGCCAAAGTATCGACGCCGCCGGCACAGCCGATGAACAGTTCGCCGTCGTCCTCGGAATCGAGGTTGAGCAGATATTTGCCCGTTATCATATCCTCGGCGAGTTCGAAAGCACCCGTGAGTCCCGTCTCCTCATCGACCGTAAACAGAGCCTCGACCGGGCCGTGTTCGATTTCGGGGTCGATAAGCACAGCCAGAGCCGCAGCCATTCCGATTCCGCAGTCGGCACCGAGCGTCGTTCCCTCGGCACGCACCCAGTCACCGTCGATTCGGGTGCGGATAGCGTCGTTCTCGAAGTCGAACTCAACGTCGGAGTTCTTCTCGCAGACCATATCCATGTGGGATTGGAGCACCACCGTCGGACGGTTCTCGTAACCGGCGGTCGCACTCTTGCGAATCACGACGTTGCCGATTTTGTCGCGTTTGTGTTCGAGGCCGTGTTTCTCGGCGAAATCCATAAGGAACGCTATTATCTTCTCCTCCTTTTTCGACGGACGCGGTACGCGGGTAATATCGTCGAACAGTTCCCAAACAAGTTTTGGGTTCAAATTTCTTATTTCCGACATAATCTTATGTATTTTAATTATTTACTCTTTATAAACCAATACCACCGCCGTTGCCGACACGCCGAGTTCCTCGCCCTCGAAGCCGAGATGCTCGGTCGTCGTCGCCTTGACGGAAACGCAATCCGTATCGATACCTGCCGCCGATGCGATTTCGGCACGCATGGAGTCGATATACGGGCGCAGTTTCGGACGCTGCATCGCTATCGTAGAGTCGATATTGCCTACGGTATAGCCCCGTTCGTGAAGCAGAGCGACCACACGCCGCAACAGAATCCGCGAGTCGATACCCTTGAACTCCGCCGACGTATCGGGAAAGTGTTTGCCGATATCTCCCTCGGCGACAGCTCCCAACAAGGCATCGCAGACGGCATGTATCAGCACGTCGCCGTCCGAATGGGCGATGCAGCCCTTCGTGTGGGGAATCTCCACCCCGCCGAGAACGAGTTTCAGTTCCTCGCCCAATGCGTGGACATCGTAGCCATGACCTATACGAAATTTCATACGCTCTAACGTTTGACTGTTATCTTACGCAAAGATAGCGAATTTTGCGGCATCAACAGCGGATTGCCAAAAAATAAGCCGGATGCTTCGAGCAATCCGGCTTACCGTTCTGTCAGGACAAGTTCTATTTTTCCTTTCCTGCGACGTAAGTCCGGAGTATCTCCTCGGTAAGACCGGTATTGGAATAACCGCCGTCGTGGTAGAGATTCTGCATCGTAACCATGCGGGTCAAATCCGAGAACAGCGTTACGGTATAGTTAGCGCAGTCGGCAGCCGAAGCATTGCCGAGCGGCGACATCTTGTCGGCGAAATCGTACATATCGCTCATTCCCGCGATACCCGAACCGGCGGTCGTCATCGTCGGCGACTGCGAAACGGTGTTCACGCGGACATTCTTGTCGCGGCCGTAAATCGCACCGAAACTGCGGGCGATGGATTCGAGCATCGACTTCGCGTCAGCCATATCGCTGTAACCCGCAAACGTGCGCTGGGCTGCGATATACGACCGAGCGACAACCGAACCCCAATAGTTCAAAGCGTCCTTGCGGTAAAGCACTT
>CAZESW010000261.1:0-2556 GCA_964514795.1 uncultured Alistipes sp. | reverse complement strand
GTGTCGGCTACTTTGCCGTTGTGGAAAATCGTGTCTATCGCTCTCGCGTGGTCTTCGACATAGAGCCAGTCGCGGACATTTTCTCCTTTGCCGTAGACGGGCAGCGGCTTGCCGTGACGGATATTGTTGATGAACAGAGGAATCAGTTTCTCCGGAAACTGATACGGTCCGTAGTTGTTCGAGCAGTTGGTTACGACGGTAGGCATGCCGTAGGTATCGTGGAATGCCCGCACGAAGTGGTCGGACGAGGCCTTCGATGCCGAATAGGGCGAATGCGGGTCGTACTTGGTCGTTTCGGTGAAGAATACGTCGCCGTAGACCTCCTGCGCGCTGATTTCGGAGCGTACACCCTCCGGACGGGTCAGTTCGAGCGCCCCGTAAACCTCGTCGGTCGAGATATGGTAGAAACGCTTGCCCTCGTAACGCTCCGGTTTCGCCTCCCAGTAGAGCCGTGCGGCCTGCAAGAGCGAAAGCGTTCCGAGAACATTGGTCTTCGCAAATGTGAACGGGTCTTTTATCGAACGGTCTACATGACTTTCTGCCGCGAGGTGGATTACTCCGTCGATGTCGTATTTGGCGAACATACCGCACACTGTATCGAAATCGCAGATGTCCGCACGTTCGAAAACGTAGTTCGGCATCTGCTCGATGTCTTTGAGATTCGCGAGGTTGCCGGCATACGTCAGTTTGTCGAGATTGACGATACGGTATTCCGGATATTTGTTCACGAAAAGACGCACGACGTGCGAGCCTATGAAGCCCGCACCTCCCGTTATCAGTATGTTGCGTTTGAATTCCATATCGTTTTATTTTTGCTGTTTCAATATTTCGACACACTTTTTCAGCGATGTGTGCCAGTGGGGTACGGTTATGCCGAACGTCTGCTTGACCTTTGTCTTGTCGAGTACCGAGAAGTTCGGCCGTTTGACTTTCGACGGGAACTCGTCGGAGTGGCACGGTGCGATTTCGCAACCTGTGTTGCCTGCCAGTTCGGCTATTGCACATGCGAAATCGTACCACGAGCAGACTCCTTCGTCCGAGAAATGGTAGATGCCATCGCAACCTTCGTATTTCCCGTTTTCGACGATGTCGAATATCGTTCGCGCCAAATCGCCCGCATACGTCGGAGTGCCGACCTGGTCGAATACGACGTTCAGATGTTCGCGCTCGGATGTCAGACGCATCATGGTCTTCACGAAGTTGTTGCCGAACTCGGAGTATAGCCATGCCGTGCGGAATATCAGTGCCTTGCATCCGCTTTCGGCTATCGCCTGCTCGCCTTCGAGTTTCGTTATTCCGTATACGCCGGTCGGTGCCGTCGGAGCATCCTCGCAGAGTGGAATGTAACCCGTTCCGTCGAACACATAGTCGGTCGAAACGTGTATCAGTATCGCTCCGTGAGCCTTTGCCGCTTCGGCTATATTGCGCACGGCATCGCAGTTTATCTTTCGCGCCGTCGCGATGTCCTCCTCCGCCTTGTCCACATTGGTATATGCGGCGCAGTTCACGATTACGTCAATGCCGTTGTCCGCCACACAGCGTTCCACTGCCGCCTTGTCCGTAATGTCGAGGTCGGCGACATCGGTGTATATGTAGCGGTTCGCGGATGTCGCGCCGAGCCGCTGCATTTCGTTGCCTAATTGTCCGTTCGAACCGGTTATCAGAATGTTAAGCATAATAATCCGTGTTATAGTCGAACAATTCCTCAGCTTCGTCGAGCGTCGGATGTTTCTTATCTTTCTCCGACAATATCGCATCCTCCGGACGTATCTGCCAGTCGATGCCTATTTTTGGGTCGTTCCATGCGATTGCGCCCTCCTGCTCCGGAGCGTAGAGGTTGTCGCACTTGTACTGGAATATAGCCTCCTCGCTCAATACGGCGAATCCGTGGGCGAATCCGCGCGGAATGAACAGCTGCCGCTTGTTCTCTTTCGAGAGTTCGACGGCTACATATTTGCCGAATGTCGGCGAGCCTCGGCGAATATCGACAGCCACGTCGATTACGCGACCTTCGACCACGCGCACGAGTTTCGACTGCGCGAAACGTCCCTTCTGGAAATGCAGTCCGCGCAGAACACCGTATTTCGATTTGGATTCGTTGTCCTGCACGAATACGGTATTAACTCCGACCTTGCTGGCGAACTCTGTGGCGTTAAAACTCTCGAAGAAATATCCGCGTTCGTCGCCGAATACTTTGGGCTCGATGATTACGACGCCCTCTATTTCGGTTTTTATTACTTCCATTGCTGTGAATTGTTTGCTATTTTGAGCAGATACTGCCCGTACTGGTTTTTCACCATCGGTTCGGCAATCTTGCGGAGCATCTCCTCCGTAATCCAGCCTTTTTCGAATGCTATCTCTTCGAGGCAGGCGATTTTCAGCCCCTGACGCTTCTCAATCATCTCGACGAATATCGAGGCATCTGCCAGCGAGTCGTGAGTGCCGGTGTCGAGCCATGCGAAACCGCGATTGAAAATCTTTACTTTCAAATCCTTGCTTGCGAGATACTCCTGATTCACGGTCGTTATTTCCAACTCCCCGCGGGCCGACGGCTTG
>CAZESW010000260.1:0-2556 GCA_964514795.1 uncultured Alistipes sp. | reverse complement strand
AAAAAATATAGGATATGGAGAAGACAAAAGGCCGTACCGAAATATCCGAATTCGGCGAATTCGGACTCATCGACGAACTGACGAAGGGTTTCAAACCGTCGTGCAAATCCACTTTGCGCGGAATCGGCGACGATGCAGCCGTTATCGAGGCATCGAAAGATACGGCGATTGTCGTGTCGAGCGATTCTATGCTCGAAGGCATAGATTTCGACCTGACATATTTCCCGCCGAAACATCTGGGCTATAAGGCCGTGACGAAAGGAATCAGCGACATTGCGGCGATGAATGCCCGTGCGGAACAGATTACGCTGTCGCTCGGCATATCGTCGAAAATCTCGGTCGAGTTCCTTCGCGATTTCTATTCGGGTGTGGAGTTCGCCTGCCGTGAAGCTGGCGTCGATTTGGTCGGCGGCGATACGTCGGCATCGGTTACGGGATTCATCATCAATATTTCGGCTGTCGGTCGCGCTAAAAAGAGCGCGGTTTCGTATCGCAGCGGTGCGAAACTGAACGACCTTATATGTATCACGGGCAATCTCGGCTCGGCATTCATGGGTTTGCAACTGCTTGAACGCGAAAAGCGGGTGCTGGGCGGTGTCGCCGAGGCACAGCCTAAATTCGACGTCTACGAATATCTGCTCGAACGTTATCTGAAACCGCGTGCGCGCTACGATATAGTCGAGTCGCTCGCCGAGGAGAGCCTCGTGCCGACCTCGATGATAGACCTTACCGACGGTCTGGCTTCGGATATGCTGCAAATCTGCAAATCGTCGCATTGCGGCGCACGGATATATCTCGAACGCATTCCGCTTGCCAAGCAGACTTCGGAACTCGCCGAGGAAATGCATATCGACCCTGTCGTGGCGGCTCTCAACGGCGGTGAGGATTACGAACTTATGTTCACCGTACCCCTTGCCGAGAAGGAGCGTATCGCCAACCTCGGCTGCATAGATATAATCGGACATATAACGGCTGAAAATACGGGCGCATTCCTCGTAACTCCCGACGGTGGCGAAATTAGGCTCAAAGCGCAGGGCTTCAAGGAGGAGTAGGGATTACGACACCCAATAGAAGACGGCGGCCCACGTTATGAAACGTGCGCATTTGCCGACGAACATCCAGAATGCCATCGGCACGAACCGCACTCGGTAGAATCCGAGCGCGACGGCGAAAACGTTGCCGATGAAAGGTATCCACGTAAGAAGCGCAAGTATCGCCCCGAAACGGTCGATGATGCGCTTCTGCTTTTCGAGTTTCTCGCGGCTGACGTGCATGCGCTCTATCCACTCCCATTTTCCGTAGCGGCCTATGCCGTACGAAGTCAGACCGCCGAGCCAGTTGCCGACGGTGGCGACCGTTACGGCGGTAACGGCATCCGAACCCGCTGCAAGCATACCGATAAGCAGAACCTCGGCACTGAACGGTATGACGGTGCCCGCCAGAAACCCTCCGACGAACAGTCCGAAATATCCCAAACCCAGCAGCCAGTCCATAAATTTTTCGTGTCGTGCGGCGCAGTGTGCCGCAAAAATCACGGCAAAGGTATGTTTTTCTGTCAAAAAAACACGGGATTGTGTTGGAGTTATGCAATTTTTTGTATCTTTGCGACGCCTAATTTCAGGTAAATAACTAAATAAAAAGATTATGAACAATTACGAAACCGTTTTCATTGTCACTCCGGTGCTGTCTGAGGCTCAGGTAGCAGAGGTTGCCGACAAATTCCAGGGCGTTATCACCGAGAACGGCGGTCAGATTGTGAATTTCGAGAACTGGGGTTTGAAGAAACTCGCATACTCGATTCAGAAGAAGACTACCGGTTTCTACTTCCTGGTAGAGTTCACGGGCGAGGGTTCGATTGTCGAGAAACTCGAAACCCAGTATCGCCGCGATGAGCGCATCATCCGATTCTTAACTTTCAAGCAGGACAAGTACGCTGTCGAGTACTCCGAGAAGCGTCGCGCGAAACTTGCAAACAAAAACAAGGAGGAGTAAACAATGGCACAGGAAAACAATCAGGGAGGAGAACTCCGTTACCTCAATCCGGTATCGGTTGATGTAAAGAAGAAGAAGTATTGCCGTTTCAAGAAACTCGGCATCAAGTATGTAGATTATAAGGATGGCGAATTCCTCAAAAAGTTCCTCAACGAGCAGGGCAAGATTCTGCCTCGTCGTCTTACCGGAACTTCGCAGAAATTCCAGAAGAAGGTCGCTCAGGCCGTTAAGCGTGCGCGTCACCTTGCAATTCTGCCATTCGTAACCGATTGCATGAAATAAGGAGGAGGCAACTATGGAGATTATATTGATTAAAGACGTAGAGAATCTCGGCTATGCCAACGATATCGTTAAGGTAAAGGCCGGTTATGCCAACAACTACCTTATTCCGCAGGGCTATGCGAAAGCCGCTACCGCATCTGCGAAGAAAATTCTCGCCGAGAACCTGAAACAGCGCGCTCACAAGGATGCCAAAATCCTTGCGGACGCTCAGGCACTGGCAGAGAAAATCGCTAATCTTCCTCTTTCGTTCACCGTTAAGGCTGAGGAAGGCAAAATCTTCGG
>CAZESW010000259.1:0-2581 GCA_964514795.1 uncultured Alistipes sp. | reverse complement strand
TATAAGTACTACCGCAATTTGTGCCGCCAGACGCACGGCCGGCGAGATGTCGAGCATGTCGTCCATCGCCCCGACATACAGCATGACCAGCATACACCCGAACACGACGAACAGTGACGAGCAATCGACGACAGTGCAGGCCCCGACAAGGCCGAGCGTTATGCCGAAGAACACGCCGATGCCGCCAAGAACGGGCACGGGACGGATTTGGAGTTTGCGGATATTGGGATTATCCACGAGATTTTTCATCCGCGCGAACCGCACCAGCGACGGATGTATCATCGCCGAAGCGATGCACGCGACGCAGAACGGAATCAATATTGTCAGCAGACGGAGCATCAGTAATTCGTTTGTCCGGCAAATATAGTAAAAATTCTGCATTTTGCTGAAAATCGGGAAAAAGTGCTCAGGGTCTTTAGTCCTTAATGTCGTTAAGGACTTTACCCAAACAAAAAAACAGCGAAGACTTTCATCTTCGCTGTTCGGTTTAGTTGGGCTACCAGGATTCGAAGGTGGCGAGCCAAAGGCTCGGCTCCTCGCGTGGCGACCTTTGAAAATAAATATTTTCTCGCCACGCAACCTCACAAATATCCAGCCCGACAAACCGAAAGAAACGAAGTTTCATTGTGAGAAGAGGCTGCCACGGGCGAACCTGTTCGCAAAAGTGGCAGCCGATGAACAAAAAACAGCGAAGACTTTCATCTTCGCTGTTCGGTTTAGTTGGGCTACCAGGATTCGAACCTAGAATGACAGGACCAGAATCTGTAGTGTTACCATTACACCATAGCCCAATTGCGAGTGCAAAAGTAGAATATATTTTTTCTTTTTCAAAGATTTTTCGCAAAAAAATTATATTTTTGTTTGAATTTTTTGTGCAGGACAACTAAAATTTATTTGACTTATGAATATTAAACTTCGTCTAACCGTGATGAATTTCATGCAGTTCGCTGTGTGGGGTTCGTATCTCGTATGTATCGGAAATTTCCTCGGACGTGTAGGTCTCGGCAGCGAAATCTCGTGGTTCTATGTAGTGCAGGGTATCGTTTCGATATTCATGCCTGCGATTCTCGGCGCAATCGCCGACAAGTTCATCCAGCCGCAGCGTCTGCTGGGCATCGCGCATCTGATTGCCGGCGCCTTCATGATTGCCGCCGGAATGTATGCCCGCGCGATGGGAAGCGAAGTGCCGTTCTGGCCGCTGTTCGCGCTCTACACCGTCAGCGTCGCTTTCTACATGCCGACAATCGCGCTGTCGAACACCGTCGCATTCTCGATTCTCACCCGATTCGGATTCGACACCATCAAGGACTTCCCGCCGATCCGCGTATTCGGAACCGTCGGCTTCATCGCCGCGATGTGGTTCGTAAATTTCGCCAAATTCGGATTCGCCGAGTCGTTCCAGTTCACCTACATGCAGTTGGTAGTCTCGGGCGCTCTCGGCATTCTGCTCGCGCTCTACGCGTTCACACTGCCGCAGTGTCCTATCGACAAATCTGCCGACAAGAAGGAAAAATCACTCGCCCAGCGTCTCGGTCTCGACGCATTCGTGCTGTTCAAGCAGAAGAAGATGGCGCTGTTCTTCGTATTCTCGATGCTGCTCGGCGTTTCATTGCAGATAACCAACGGATTCGCAACTCCTTACATCAACCAGTTCGCCATGACTTCCGACAGTTGGTTTGCACAGAATCCTACCCTGCTCACCTCGCTGTCGCAGGCATCGGAAGCGTTGTGCATACTGCTGATTCCGTTCTTCCTGCGCCGGTTCGGCATCAAGAAGGTGATGCTTATCGCAATGTTCGGCTGGGTGCTGCGATTCGGATTCTTCGGCATCGGGACTACCGAAAGCGTAGCCGGACTCGTCGCACTGTTCGCGTCGATGATTGTCTACGGCGTGGCATTCGACTTCTTCAACGTTTCGGGCGCACTCTTCGTCGAGCGCGAGGCAGGCAGCGACATTCAGGCTTCGGCACAAGGACTGTTCATGCTGATGACCAACGGTATCGGCGCATCGGTCGGAACATGGCTCGCCGGAAAGGTAGTGAACCACTTCTGCGCATGGAACGCCGAAGGCTATTTCGTCGCCCGTCCGGATGTCGCAGGCGGATGGTCTGCGGTATGGATGATATTCTCGGCATACGCGCTCGTGGTAGCCGTAGCGTTCGCAATAGCGTTCAAATACAAGCACGTTCCGGAGAAGGCATAACGGAATACGACTCCAAGAATACCGTTATCGGCAGTCTTTCGCAAGGCTGCCGATATCTTTTTGGGTAACTATATACAACTTTACACCAAACCGATTTAGGCAACGTATTCGAAACTCCGGCGGTCGTGATTCTCGCGGCGGAGCCGCGTATCCAGATGTTCCCCCCCTCCAGAAACCCCCTCCTGTGAGGGGGACTTAGGTCGGAACCAGCAAAGAAATGCGGTTTTGGAATATCGTTAGTGTAGAATTGTTATAAATCACCTCTTTTTTTACGGCTGACGGAACAAAAATTCGCAGATATTTCATTTACCGAAAAATATTTCGTATCTTTGAACCGTATTATATAGCGACACGACACATGACCAACAAGGAGATTAT
>CAZESW010000258.1:0-2595 GCA_964514795.1 uncultured Alistipes sp. | reverse complement strand
AAAAAAACCACTGACCCGATAAGATCAAATCGGAGGTGTGGAGACATGGTTTCCGTTCTGCACCTCGCATTCCAGCGGCATAGGGTCGAGCGACACCGACCTGCATCGTTCGGCGACCGGAGCGGAATGGAAATCGGGACGCCGATTCAGCGGCTCCGAACCGAACGAAACGATTAAAAGCTGGATAGCGGGTCTGAATCTCTGAAATCCGCTCCGAAAAGCGAAAGGACAGCCAATCGGCTGCCCTTTTTTGTTTTTACCCTAACGACCTCAAAGACCCTAAGGGCACTAACGGCCTTATAGACATTAGCATTCATAAGGTCCCCGAAAGAATCGCGCAAAAATACGCAAAACAACGCACGAAATAAAAAATAGACGAAAAAAAATTTGCAGTTTATTAAAAAGATAGTACATTTGTGATGCCTACGCAAACGTTTGTGCAAATTGAATAAGATGAATTATCGCTTGCTTCGATTCTTATTTTTATAGATTTTTTATGGGTTTTGTGCGTCAAAATTGCGGTTTGAAGTTAGCTCGGAGGGTGTGTCCGTGCAATTTTATTCGGTTAGCACAAATGTTTGCGCATGTAAATTACGATTCAATTACTAATTTTTTTTAACGGATATATGAAGAAAATAGTCGTAGTAGGAAGTTCCAATACCGATATGACCGTATGCTCCGATCGCTTTCCCGAAGCGGGGCAGACGCTGCTCGGCGGGAAATTTATGATGAGTCAGGGCGGTAAGGGTGCAAATCAGGCCGTTGCTATTGCGCGTCTGGGCGGAGATGTAACGTTCGTAGCCAAAGTCGGCGACGACATGTTCGGCCATGAGTCGTGCAGACTCTATGCTGCCGAGGGCATCGACACCGGCTATATAGCCGTCGATTCGCAGATGCCGTCGGGCGTGGCGTTAATCAATGTCAATGCCGAGGGCGAGAACAGAATCGTGGTGGCTTCGGGGGCCAACTTCACCCTCACCCGCGAAGACATAGACCGTGCGGCGGAAGCGATTGCAGGTGCCGACATCGTGCTGATGCAGCTGGAATCGCCAATCGAATGCGTGGAGTACGCCGCGGAGATAGCCTGCAAAGCAGGTGCGAAGGTGATACTGAATCCCGCTCCTGCTGCGGAGATACCGGCGACGCTGTACGACAAGCTGTATGCCATAGTTCCCAACCAGACGGAGGCTTCGGCAATGAGCGGCATCGAGATAGTCGATACGGACAGCGCGGTGAAAGCGGCGAAAGTTTTGGCTTCACGCGGCGTGGAAGTGGTGATAATCACTCTGGGCAAAGAGGGCGCACTGGTTCTCGACAAGGGAGAAGTTACGATGGTCGAGGCGATGACGGTGCGCGCGATAGACACTACTGCGGCGGGCGATACGTTCTGCGGCGGTCTGTGCGTGGCATTGAGCGAAGGAAAATCGATTTGCGACGCCGTGCGATTCGCCAACCGCTGTTCGGCAATATCCGTTACCCGACACGGAGCGCAGCCGTCGATACCTTACCGCAGCGAGTTGGAGCCGCAGCCCGAAACGGCGAACACCTAAGAAACCGTTTCGGATTTCATTGCAATATGTTTACGGCTTACGACACGAACGGTTTCCAAGAATGAAATTTATTAACTAACCTAAAAAAATAAAATTATGTTTATCGTTAACAGTTATATGCTTGCCGTGATATTCTGTTTTATCACGATGTTGTGCTGGGGTTCGTGGGGAAATACCCAAAAACTCGCCGGCAAAACGTGGCGTTACGAATTGTTCTACTGGGACTATGTCATCGGTATGGTGATTTTCGCCGCCCTTCTCGGTCTGACTATGGGCAGCACGGGCGACGAGGGTCGTCCGCTCATCGAGGATTTGGCACAGGCTGACTGGGGCAAGGTCGGCAGCGTGATTCTGGGCGGCGTGATATTCAACGCCTCGAACATTCTGCTTTCTGCATCCGTATCTTTGGCGGGTATGGCAGTGGCGTTCCCTCTCGGTGTGGGTCTGGCATTGGTACTGGGTGTGTTCATCAACTATATCGGTGCTCCGAAGGGCGATCCGGTGATGCTGTTCGCAGGTGTGGCACTGATTGTAATCGCAATCATCTGCAACGGTCTCGCTTCGGGACGCATGAGCCGAGGCGGCGACAAGAACGCTGCCAACCGCAAGGGTATCATACTGGCGGTAGTGGCCGGCGTGCTGATGTCGTGCTTCTATCGTTTCGTCGCTGCGGCAATGGACCTCGACCACTTCGAGCAGCCGACAGCCGGAATGCTCACCCCTTATTCGGCTATACTCGTATTCTCAATCGGAGTGCTTTTGTCGAATTTCGTGTTCAACACTTACGTTATGCGCCGTCCGTTCGTCGGCGAACCGGTCGGTTATGCCGAATATTTCCGCGGTTCGTTCAAAACCCACATGGTAGGCGTTTTGGGCGGTGCCGTTTGGTGCCTCGGCACGGCATTCAGCTACATAGCGGCAGGAAAAGCCGGTGCCGCAATATCCTACGCTCTCGGTCAGGGTGCGCCGATGATTGCAGCCATTTGGGGCGTGTTCGTCTGGAAGGAGTTCCGCGGAGCCGACCGTCGCACGGGCGCACTGCTCG
>CAZESW010000257.1:0-2599 GCA_964514795.1 uncultured Alistipes sp. | reverse complement strand
ATGGCTATATCTTCGAGCCGGTGCAGCTTCTCGGCGACCTGTTTTTCGCGCTCGATGTAGCCGCTGTACTTGATTTCAATCTCCGCCTCCTCGATTATCTCGTCGGTGATTCCGTTTTCGGCGACGAATTTGCGCAGTTTCGGCAACACGCCGACAAGTCCCGCAAGCGTGATTCCGTTGCGCAAAACGAAGTCGAAAATCTTGCGGCCCTGCGTTACGGGCGGCAAACCGAGCGAATCCAGGTAGTTCTGAATTTCGCATATTTTCACGCTCTGCGAACGAGTGTACTGAATAAGTGATTCTACGAGCGAATTTTTTTCGACGAATTTTTCGTATCTCTCACGGCGAATCAACCCGATTTCGTGTCCGATTGGCGTCAGCCGTCGGTCGGCGTTGTCCTGACGGAGCATGATTCGGTACTCCGCCCGCGAAGTGAACATGCGGTACGGCTCGTCCACTCCCTTTGTTACGAGGTCGTCTATCAGCACTCCGATGTATGCCTGGTCGCGATGAAGGACGAGCGGTTCTTTGTCCGCGAGTTTCAGATGGGCGTTGATTCCCGCCACAAGTCCCTGCGCGGCAGCCTCTTCGTAGCCCGTCGTACCGTTTACCTGCCCCGCAAGATACAGATTGTCAGCAAGTTTGCTTTCCAGAGTATGCCGCAGTTGGGTCGGCGGGAAGTAGTCATACTCTATCGCATAGCCAGGACGGTAGACGTGCACGTCCTCCAACCCGACAATCTGGTGTAACGCCCTCATCTGTACGTCGTAAGGGAGCGACGACGAGAAGCCGTTCAGATAATATTCGTTGGTGCCGCTGCCTTCGGGTTCGAGGAACAGCTGGTGCTGCTCCTTGTCGGCGAATGTGCGCAGTTTGTCCTCGATGCTCGGGCAGTAGCGGGGGCCGATGCCCTTTATCGTGCCGTTGAACAGCGGCGAGTCGGCGAATCCTTCGCGCAGGGTGTCGTGCACCGCTTTCGAGGTGTAGACCAGAAAACACGGCAGTTGATGACGCACCGGTTCGGTCGAGTCGGAGAACGAGAATTTCGATGGATTTTCGTCGCCGTACTGCGGTTCGAGAGCCTCGAAATCTATGGTTCGCGCATCGAGTCGGGCAGGGGTTCCGGTCTTCATGCGACCCGTCTCCATGCCTATCGACACGAGCGATTCGGTGATTCCGTATGCCGCCGAATCTCCCGCACGTCCTCCGTCGGCGTGGGAGCGTCCGCAGTGCATAAGCCCCGAAAGGAACGTGCCAGCGGTTACGATGACTGCCCGTGCGCCGAACTCGACGCCCATGCGCGTTTTTACGCCCGTTACGCGCGGTCTGTCGCCCGTGCGGTCGAAGAGTATCTCCGTCGCCGTATCCTGCCAGATGAAGAGATTCTGCGTGTTTTCGAGCCTGTGGCGCCACTCCTGCGAGAAGCGCGTCTTGTCGCACTGTGCACGCGGACTCCACATCGCCGCTCCTTTCGAGCGGTTGAGCATGCGGAACTGAATGGTAGTCAGGTCAGTAACCTCGCCCATCTGACCTCCGAGCGCGTCTATCTCGCGCACAATCTGTCCCTTGGCGACGCCGCCGACAGCGGGATTGCACGACATCGACGCCATTTTGGTCATGTCCATCGTCAGCAGCAGCGTCCGCTGTCCGAGCCTTGCCGCAGCCGATGCAGCCTCGCAGCCCGCGTGTCCCGCACCTATAACTATTATGTCGTAATTTTCCATTGTTTTCTTATGTGATAGGGTCTTTAAAGTCTTTAAGATCGCGCGGGCATTCGCCCGCTTTAAGGTCATTAATTCGCCGCTACCTTGAAGACTTTAAGGTCGTTATTCCGCTACGCGCATTTCCGCCAGCAGGGCCAGATACTTGTCCTCCTTGGCGTGCATCTGTTTGTTCGCCCGCGGGGTCTTGTCCTTCTGTCCGCAGAGATGCAGAACGCCGTGGACGATTACCCGGAGCATCTCCTCGTGGCGTGTCGCGCCGTACTGCCGCGCATTGTCGGCGACGGTCTCGACGTCGATGAATATGTCGCCGGCGATGTATCCCTCTTTCAGGTCGCTGTCGTCGAACGTGATTATGTCGGTGTAGTAGTCGTGGCCGAGATACTGACGGTTCATTTCGAGCATCCGCGCCGCCGAACAGAAAACGTAGTTGATGCCGTCGATGCGGTATCCGCCCTCCTGCCGTGCGACCTCGCGCAGCCACCGGCGCAGAAGCCGTCGGTCGCGCAGCCGGTACGCGCAGTCGTCGTTGTAATATAGAATATCCATTATTTTTTCTTGAAACAGTTTGCCGCCGACATCTTGACGCTCGGCGACGGCGCATAGATGCCGAATACCAGCTTGTATTCGATTTCCATGGTCGTCGGATCAACGGCCGAACCGATGATGCCTATTTTCTGGTCGCGCTTGACGGTCTGGTCTTTCACGACCGCGACGGACGAGAGGTTGGCGTAGGAGGTTATGTACTCTCCGTGAGCGATGTAGACGTCGTATTTGTTGGTTACCTTGTTGCGCTTGACATCGACAACCTTGCCTTCGTATATCGCGATGATTTTCGCACCCTCGGCACCGACAATCTGCGCCATGTTGCCGTTGTA
>CAZESW010000256.1:0-2623 GCA_964514795.1 uncultured Alistipes sp. | reverse complement strand
CTCCTGATAGTCGGCGCGTTCGCTCATCGCACGCATGGCGATAGGCTGCACGGTATCGTATGCCTCCTCGCGCGAAAGGCCCTTGCCAATCAGAGCGTTCATCACGCGCTGTGCGAAAATCACCTTGCGGGTGCGGTAGATATTCTCAATCATCACGTCAGGGAAGACCACCAGATTTTCGAGTATGCCCTTGAAGCGGACCAGCATGTAATCGAGCAGCATCGTGGCGTCAGGCAGGATGATACGCTCGGTCGCCGAGTGCGAAATATCGCGTTCGTGCCACAGAGCGACATTCTCGCAAGCCGTAGCCATATATCCGCGCATCACACGGGCGCAGCCGCAGATATTCTCGCTGCTGATAGGATTGCGCTTGTGAGGCATCGCGCTCGAACCCTTCTGTCCGCGGCCGAAAGCCTCCTCGACCTCGTGGACCTCGGTGCGTTGGAGGTTGCGAATCTCCATCGCCATCTGTTCGAGCGACGAAGCGATTACGGCGAGCGTCGCGATATAGTATGCATGACGGTCGCGCTGGATAACCTGCGTCGAGATGTTGGCACTGTCGATACCCAGTTTGGCGCATACGTAGTCCTGAATCGACGGCGGGATATTGGCGAAGTTGCCGACGGCGCCGCTGATTTTGCCGACCTCCACACCGCGGGCTGCACGGCGGAAACGGTCGAGATTGCGTTTCATCTCCTCGTACCACAACGCCCATTTCAGACCGAAGCAGGTGATGTCGGCATGGATGCCGTGGGTACGGCCGATGCATGGCGTCGAGCGGAACTCCTCGGCACGACGGCTGAGCACCGTCATGAACTCCTCGATGTCCTGCAACAGGATTTTGTTCGCCTGCGAAAGCAGATAGCCGTTCGCCGTATCGACCACGTCGGTCGAGGTCAGTCCGTAGTGAACCCACTTGCGCTCCTCGCCGAGAGTTTCGCTGACGGCACGGGTAAATGCCACGATGTCGTGGCGGGTCTGCTCCTCAATCTCCTTGATGCGGTCGATGGAGAACGAAGCGCGCTCCCACAACTTTTTCACATCCTCTTTCGGCACTACGCCGAGTTCGCTCCAAGCCTCCGAAGCGAGGATTTCGACTTTCAGATATGCGTCGAACTTGTTTTTCTCCGTCCATACCGCACGCATCGCGGGACGGCTGTATCGTTCAATCATGGTAATTCCTTATTTATTGATTCTATTTACAAAACACTCAATAGTATTCTCCATCAGCATGCAGATGGTCATAGGTCCTACGCCGCCCGGAACGGGGGTGATGTACGACGCCTTGTCGCAGCAGGCTGCGAAATCGACGTCGCCGCATAGTTTGCCCGTGGCAGGGTCGCGGTTCACACCCACGTCGATTACCACCGCGCCCTCCTTAATCATATCGGCGCCAATCATGCGCGGACGACCGACCGCCGCAACGAGAATATCCGCCTCGCGGGTTACCTCGGCGAGATTCTTCGTTCGCGAATGGGCGATAGTTACCGTCGCATTGCCATTGAGAAGCAGTTTCGCCATCGGCTGTCCTACGATATTGCTGCGGCCTACGACGACCGCCTTCCTGCCCTCGGTAGCGATACCGCAATCGGCGAGCATACGCATTACGCCCTTCGGCGTACAAGGCAGCACGCACGGCATGCCGAGCCAAAGCCGGGCGACGTTGAGCGGATGGAATCCGTCCACGTCCTTCTCCAACGAAATGGCGGCTATAACCTTGTCCTCGTCGATATGTCGCGGCAGCGGCAGCTGTACGAGGATTCCGTCCACCTCCGCATCGTCGTTCAGACGCGCGATGGTATCGAGCAGTTCGCTCTCCGACACGCTCTCGGGCATCGAGATGAGCCGGCTGTCGATGCCGACGTCGCCGGCGGATTTGATTTTGCCCCTCACATACGACTGGCTCGCAGGATTCTCGCCGACGAGTATCACCGTCAGCACCGGCACTCTGCCGTACTGCTCACGCAGAGCGACGACCCGTTCCGCCATTCCGGCTTTCAGCCGCGAGGAGAGTTCTTTTCCGTCTATTATCATAATTTTCTACAAATTTTGTCTTAATATTTGAATGCCTTGTCGCCGATGTCGCTGCGGTGAAACAGATTCTCGCACTCGATTTTGGCAACCTCGCACCGTGCATGTTCCTGCGCCTCGCGGAGAGTAGCACCTTTGCAAACCACTATCATCACTCGACCGCCTGCCGTAACCAGTTCGCCGTCGCGGGATGCAGTGCCCATGTGGTAGACCGTTCCGTCCACATTCTCCGTACCGCGGATTGCGAATCCTTTCTCGTAGTCGCCCGGATAGCCTTTCGATGCGAGTACGACACCGAGCGTCGCGGCATCCTCCCACACCGGAGTGGACGCGAGAGGTTTTCCCTCCGCAATATTACAGAAAATATCGCAAATATCGCTTTCGAGCAACGGCAGAACGACCTCGGTTTCGGGGTCGCCGAAACGGGCATTGAACTCGATTACCTTCACTCCGTCGCGGGTCAGCATCAGTCCGCCGTAGAGTACGCCCGAAAGCGGGCAGCCCTCGGCAACCATTGCTCGGGCCGTCGGAACCATAACCTTCTCGAACGCGAACTTCTCGACCTCCTCCGTGATGAACGGCAGACGGGTAT
>CAZESW010000255.1:1444-2636 GCA_964514795.1 uncultured Alistipes sp. | reverse complement strand
TACAACACTATTCAGGATATTGTTAGTGCAAACTTCGGCAGAACACCGACAAAAACATTGAATTGTTATCGGCAGAAACGCCGATTGTTTTTGTAACCCCTATCCTTAAAGACTTTAAGGACATTAAAGACCTTAATAATTATTCCTTGTAGAGAAGATATTTGCGGCGGAGAATCTTATACTTTTCCAAGTCCGACTGCCAGCGGGAACGGATTTCGTCGGCGGACGCTCCGTCCATAATCATTCGGCGGATATAATCGGCACCGACAAGTTTTTCGAAAAACGGAGTGAAGAACTTTTCGCCCTTGCCGGTACGACGATAGGCATCTATGACATACGACAGGTCGAAACCTTTGGCAATAATCTCGTCGTCGGGCATCCGGCGCAAATCGACGCCGAAGCACTCGCGGTCGAGCAGCGGCGGATTCTTGGCACCGGCAACCGAACGCGGAGTAAACGAAAATTCGCAGCCCGTCATGTCGGGATGTCCGTACACTTCGAACGGAAAGTCCGTACCACGACCAAGCGAGCACACCGTACCCTCGAACAGACATGTAGACGAATAGAGGTATATCGCATGTTGCGAGCGCAGATTCGGCGACGGCGCAATCGGCAGTTCATAACGCGACGAGTGAGTATAGCCCTCGCACTGAATCACCGTAAGATCCACCTTCTTCGTCCAGCCCTCGCCTATCGCCATTTTTGCGATTTCGCCCATCGTAAGACCGTGCACGACGGGAACAGGGACCGCTCCGACGCCCGATTTGTAGCGCATGTCGAGAATCGGACCGTCCACATACATTCCGTTGGGATTCGGGCGGTCGAGAACGATTACACGCTGCCCGAAGTCGGCGCACATGTTCATCGCGTCGAGCATCGTTATATAATAGGTATAGAACCGCAGACCTACGTCCTGCATATCCACAATCAGTACATCGAACGACCGCAGTTGTTCGTCGGTAAGCCGTCGCGGATGCGCACCGTAGAGCGACCATATCGGCACGCCCGTATTTTTATCGACCGAGTTGCCGACCTTCTCGCCTGCATCGGCAGTACCGCGGAATCCGTGTTCGGGCGAAACGATGCCGACGAGATTTACTCCCTTGCGGACGAGCATATCGACCAAATGTTCGCCGTCGGCGACGGACGTATGGTTGGCGAGCACCGCCACACGGCAGTTTCGCAGCATCGG
>CAZESW010000255.1:0-1344 GCA_964514795.1 uncultured Alistipes sp. | reverse complement strand
GCATCGACATTCGACGTCTGGAAATTCGTGCGGTGGTCCTTGACGCGGCGGTCGTCGAACACATAGGAGCGAATCTGCGAACCCCACTCTATCCGCTTCTTCTCCGCCTCGATAGCCTGCTGTGTGGCAAGGCGTTTGTCGAGTTCGTGCTGATAGAGTTTCGAACGGAGAATGCGCATGGCGTTCTCCTTGTTCATCAACTGGGAACGGGTCTCCTGATTCTCGATGACGTAGTTTATCTCCTCGCCCGTATCCTCGTCCTTGAATTTGTAGCGCAGACGGGCCGCCGTTTCGACCTTATTGACATTCTGACCGCCGGCTCCGCTCGAACGGAACGTCTCCCACACGACATTCGCCGGATTGACGACCACTTCGATGGTATCGTCCACCGCCGGAGTAATGGCGACGGATGCGAATGTAGTCTGACGCTTGTTGTTGGCATTGAACGGGGACAGACGCACCATGCGGTGCACACCGTTCTCGCTTTTCAGATAACCGTAGGCATATTCGCCCTCGAACTCCATCGTGCACGACTTGACACCGACCTCGTCGCCCGCCTGGTAGTCGAGCATCTTCACCTTGTAGCCGTGCGCCTCGCCCCAACGCATATACATGCGCATGAGCATCGACGCCCAGTCGAGGGCCTCCGTACCGCCGGCGCCCGCATTTATATCGACGATAGCACCCATGCGGTCCTCCTCGCCCCGCAGCATGTTGCGCAGTTCGAGTGCCTCGATAAGCGATATGCACTCGGAATACAATGCGTCGCAATCCTCCTCGGAAGCGATACCTTCCTTGACGAATTCGGGCATCATTTCGAGTTCCTCGGTGCGTTTGCAGATGTTGTCGAAATCGATAATCCAACTCTTTATCGATGCGACTTTGCGCAGTTGGGCCTCCGCCTTGTCGGGCGACTCCCAGAAATCGGGTTCGAGCGTCTTCTCCTCCTCGTTCTGTAAATCTATTCGCAGACGAGCGATGTCAAAGACACCTCCCCAACGTATCCTGACGTCTTATAGCATCTTTAATCTGTTCGGACTGAATCATTTTCTATTTTTTTCGTTAAAAATTTCTCAAAAAACCGCCACAGCACCACTCCGCCCGAAACCGAAACGTTGAGCGAATGTTTGGTGCCGAGTTGCGGAATCTCTATCGCAGCATCGCACATATCGACCGCCGTCTGGTCTACGCCGAGCACCTCATTACCGAAAACGAGCGCGTAACGGCAATTCGCATCCGGCACGAAAGCGTCGAGCATCGCCGCACCCTCGACCTGCTCTATGGCGACGAGCGTATAGCCCTCCTCCTTCAAACGTTGCAGACACTCCGCCGTGGTATCGAAAT
>CAZESW010000254.1:0-2637 GCA_964514795.1 uncultured Alistipes sp. | reverse complement strand
ATGCGGAGGGATTAAGCGAAAAATTGAGGTCCTGCGCGGCCTCGCAAGAGGTCAGTATTCGCCATAATATTTTTTATTTTAACTTCTCCATAATCAGTTCGGCAGCACGGTCGATAGCCTGCTGCAATCCCTCCGGACGCTTTCCACCCGCCGTAGCGAGGAACTTCTGTCCGCCACCGCCGCCGTCTATAGCCTTGGCGGCATCGCGGATAACGGCACCTGCATCCACTCCCTTGGCAACTATGTCGTCGCCGAGAGCGACCATCAGCGTAACCTTGCCCTCGTAGTCGGAACCCACGACGAGCACGAGATTTTTGCTGCGCGAGCGCAAATTGTAAGCCAGATTCTTCATGAAATCAGAAGCATAAGGCATCTGTTTCGTGATTTTCAGTACGCCGTCGGTTTCGTGAGTATTGGTAAGAATCTGGTCTACCAGATTGTCCAACTGCTCCTTGTGGACAGCATCTATCTCTTTGTGGAGGGCTTCGTTGTTCTCGACGAGTTTCTTGATAGCCTGCACGATTTGGCGGTTATTGACAATCTCGCCGATGCTCTTTATCGTATCCTCGGCAATATAAATCAGATTCTCGGCACGTTCGCCCGTAACCGCTTCGATACGGCGCACACCTGCGGAAATGGCAGTTTCGGACAGAATCTTGAAGTAGCCGATATTGCCGGTCGCCGAAGTGTGGGTACCGCCGCACAACTCCACCGAGTCGCCGAAACGAACCATGCGAACCTTGTCGCCGTACTTTTCGCCGAACAGCATCATAGCACCGGCTGCCTTCGCCTCCTCCTGCGTCGCTTCGCGATTCTCCACGAGCGGATTGTTGGCGCGGATACTGCGGTTTACAAGACGCTCGACCTCACGCAATTCCTCCGGAGAAACCTTCTGGAAATGCGAAAAGTCGAATCGCAGACCGTCAGGCGACACCATCGAACCTTTCTGCTCGACATGCGTACCGAGCACCTTGCGAAGTGCCGCGTGGAGCAGGTGGGTAGCCGTATGGTTGTTGGCTGCCGACTGACGCTTCTCGGCATCGACGACTGCATGGAATACGGTTTCGAGATTCTCCGGAAGCGACTGTGCAATATGGATTATCAGACCGTTCTCCTTCTCGGTCGCGATAATTTCAATCTTCTCGTTCGCGCTCTCTATGTAGCCGGTATCGCCGACCTGACCGCCCGAATTTCCGTAGAACGGAGTCTTGTCGAACACCAGCTGGTATGTGGTCTTGTTCTTGGTCTGCACACGACGGACACGGGCGATACGGACATCGCATTCGAGCATGTCGTAACCGACGAACTCGCTCTGCTTGACTGGAACAATCTCCTTCCAGTCATCCACATCCTGTGCAGCAGCATTGCGCGAACGCTCCTTCTGCGCCTGCAACTCCTTCTCGAACTCCGCCAAATCGACGTCTACGCCGTGTTCACGGGCGATAAGTTCGGTAAGGTCGATAGGGAATCCGTAGGTATCGTAGAGCAGGAAAGCATCCTTGCCAGAAATCTTGCCGTCACCGACCTTGGCGATAACGCTTTCGAGCATGCCGATACCTGTAGCCAGAGTACGCAGGAACGACATCTCCTCCTCCTCGATAACCTTCTCGATAAGCGTCTGCTGTGCTTTGAGTTCAGGGAACTGTCCACCCATCTGAGCCACGAGAGTAGCGACCAGACGACAGATGAACGGCTCGTTGAAGCCGAGGTAGGTATAACCGTAGCGCACTGCACGACGGAGAATTCGGCGGATAACGTATCCCGCCTTGACGTTGGACGGCAGCTGACCGTCGGCAATCGAGAACGAGATTGCGCGGAGGTGGTCGGCGATAACCCGCATCGCAACGTCCACATTCTCATCCTCGCCATAGTGTTTGCCCGACATTTCGGAGATAACCTTTATCGTCGGCTGGAATACGTCCGTATCGTAATTGGATTTCTTGCCCTGCATAATCATGCACAGACGCTCGAAGCCCATACCCGTATCGACATGCTTCGCAGGAAGCGGTTCGAGCGAGCCGTTCGCCTTGCGGTTGAACTGCATGAACACGAGGTTCCAAATCTCGATTACCTGCGGGTGACCGGTATTGACCATTTCGCGACCCGGCTTGACGGCGATTTCCGATTCGTCGCGCAGGTCGAAATGGATTTCGCTGCACGGTCCGCAAGGACCCGTTTCGCCCATCTCCCAGAAATTGTCGTGCTTGTTGCCGCGGATTATATGGTCTTCGGGCAGATACTGTTTCCAGTATCCGAAAGCCTCTTCGTCGAAAGGCACTCCGTCCTCCTCCGAGCCTTCGAATACGGTAGCGTACATACGCTCCTTCGGCAGTTTGTACACTTCGGTGAGCAGTTCCCATGCCCATGCGATAGCCTCTTTCTTGAAATAGTCGCCATACGACCAGTTGCCGAGCATCTCGAACATCGTATGGTGATAGGTATCGTGTCCGACCTCTTCGAGGTCGTTGTGCTTGCCCGATACGCGAAGGCACTTCTGGGTATCGGCGGCTCTCGGATATTTGCGCGGCGCATTGCCGAGGAAAATATCCTTGAACTGGTTCATTCCGGCGTTGGTGAACATCCCAGTCTAAGATCGCCAGAAACGATCAGGTTGTCCTGCGTATGCAGCACGGAAGC
>CAZESW010000253.1:0-2651 GCA_964514795.1 uncultured Alistipes sp. | reverse complement strand
GTCCACCGCGATGTCGTGCGGTTCGGCGGGAATATGCCCGACTATCTGTTCGGCGAAGCAGACGCCTATTTTGACTGCGCGGAATCCCTGCCGCGACATGTAGCGGTCGTAGTAGCCGCGACCGCGTCCGAGCCTCGCTCCGTCGGCGGTATATGCCCTCGCGGGAACGATTATCGCGTCGATTTCGTCGGGCGAAACCTTTCTCCCGTCCGCCGGTTCTTCGATGCCGAATGCCCCTAAGGATATGCTGTCGGGTGAATATTCGTAAAAATCCATGTCGTCGCCATCGACTTTCGGCAGCACTACCGTGTGCGAACGGCTCAATCGCTCTATCAGACCGCGCGTCTGCGGTTCGTCGTCGAGCGAAGCGTAAAGCGCGACGACCGAAGCCTCGCGAACGGCATTGCAATTCGATAACTCGTTAGCTATTAACGCCGATTTCTCGGACCGCCGCTCCGTCGTAAGTTCTGCGATGCGTCTGCGCACCGTCCGGCGTATTTCTTTCTTATCCCCAAATAACATAAAAAGTGTAAAAAGTACTGCTATTTATTGTTATTCCACGAACAATAACTATCTTTGTAAGCGCAAAAAAGTGAAAATTTTTTTACAAAATAAACATAACTAAAAATCATTTCAAAACATTATGGGTTGTTTTTTATCTAATTCATCTCTTGGAAGAAAACTCGTGATGAGCGTTTCGGGATGCTTTCTCGTACTCTTCATCCTCTTCCACATGTCCATGAACGTGGTTGCCATCGCAAATGCGGGAGGACACACTCCGTTCGGTCTCAACTACGACGCTATCTGCGCGTTCCTCGGAACGAACTGGTACGCGCTCGCCGGTACGCTGGTGCTCGCTCTGGGCGTAGTGGTACACATCGTTTACGCGTTCATCCTCACGATTCAGAACCGTAAGGCTCGCGGTAACGTCCGCTACTCGGTTACCGTGACCGAAAAGGGTGTGGACTGGGCTTCGAAGAACATGCTCGTTCTCGGCCTTATCGTCGCTCTCGGTCTGGCTTTGCACCTCTTCAACTTCTGGGCGAAGATGCAGCTCGTTGAGTTGCTCGGCGAGGAGTCGGCGAACGGCGTCGCTCTGATTGCCGAGACCTTCTCGCAGTGGTACTATGTTGTCCTCTACCTCGTTTGGTTCGTCGCTCTGTGGTTCCACCTGACCCACGGCGTATGGTCGATGTTCCAGACCGTAGGCTGGGCCAACGATACCTGGTATCCGCGTCTGAAATGCCTCTCCAACATCGTCGCTACGCTCATCTTCCTCGGTTTCGCTGCCGTGGTCGTGACGTTCTTCGTGTTGAGTCTTTAATTCCGGAATTTTTTTGAACGAATAAAATATTAAAACAATATGGCTCTGAAATTAGATTCTAAAATCCCTGCCGGTGAGTTGGCTCAGAAATGGAGCAACCACAAGGCGGCTATCAAGGTTGTCAGCCCTGCTAACAAACGCAAACTCGACATCATCGTCGTAGGTACGGGCCTCGGCGGCGCATCCGCTGCCGCTTCGCTCGGCGAACTCGGCTACAACGTCAAGGTTTTCTGCATTCAGGACTCTCCGCGTCGCGCTCACTCGATCGCCGCACAGGGCGGTATCAACGCTGCGAAGAACTATCAGAACGACAACGACTCGGTTTACCGTCTGTTCTACGACACCATCAAGGGCGGCGACTACCGCGCCCGTGAGGCGAACGTTTACCGTCTTGCCGAGGTGTCGAACCTCATCATCGACCAGTGCGTCGCTCAGGGTGTTCCTTTCGCTCGCGAATACGGCGGCCTTCTGGCCAACCGTTCGTTCGGCGGTGCGCAGGTTTCGCGTACGTTCTATGCCCGCGGTCAGACCGGTCAGCAGCTGCTCCTGGGTGCATACGCCGCTCTCAACAAGGAGATTCACAACGGCAGCGTGAAGTCGTACCCTCGCCACGAGATGCTCGACGTGGTAATCGAAAACGGTGAGGCCCGCGGTATTATCGCCCGCAACCTCGTTACCGGCGAAATCGAGCGTCACGGTGCACATGCAGTCGTTATCGCTACCGGCGGTTACGGAAACGTATTCTTCCTTTCGACCAACGCTATGGCATCGAACGGCTCGGCCGCATTCCAGTGCTACCGCAAGGGCGCAGGTTTCGCAAACCCTTGCTTTACGCAGATTCACCCGACCTGTATTCCAGTTCACGGTACGCAGCAGTCGAAACTGACGCTGATGTCGGAGTCGCTGCGTAACGACGGCCGTATCTGGGTTCCGAAGAATATCGAGGATGTGAAGGCTATCCGTTCGGGCGCCAAGAAACCGTCGGATATCGCAGAGGCAGACCGCGACTACTATTTGGAGCGTCGTTATCCTGCGTTCGGTAACCTCGTCCCTCGCGACGTGGCTTCGCGTGCGGCAAAGGAGCGTTGCGATGCAGGCTTCGGTGTGAACGAAACCGGTTTGGCAGTATTCCTCGACTTCAAGACCGCTATCGAGCGTCTGGGCAAGGATGTTATCAAACAGCGTTACGGCAACCTCTTCGACATGTACAAGGAGATTACCGATACCGACCCTTACGAGCAGCCGATGCAGATTTTCCCTGCCGTTCACTACACGATGGGCGGTATCTGGGTAGACTACAACCTGATGACCACCATCCCGGGTCTGT
>CAZESW010000252.1:0-2655 GCA_964514795.1 uncultured Alistipes sp. | reverse complement strand
TTATAGCCGTTTCTTGTGTAGAAACGGGCGATAATCTGGATTGCCGACATATCTTTTATTAGAGGACATATTATTATAACTGCTTGATGTATAGATTTATATTGCATCATGCAGGATTATTTGAACTGTCTGTCGGCAAAGGAACGGAACTGCAAACGATACCTAAAACGTCATGACACCGACCGCCGAAACCGCCTGCTGGTATGTGATGCGCGACCTCAAACGACCGAATGCGTTGCAGCCAGCCTACAAACAGCTGACGGCAGCGGGTCTGGAAGTGTTCACGCCGATGCGGTGGCATCTCAAAATGTGTCAAGGCAGACGTATCCGCGAATGCGTTCCGTTTATCCGCGATCTGCTGTTCGTCCGCGAGAGCCGCACGGTTCTCGACCCGATAGTGGACAGGACTCCGACGCTCCAATACCGTTTTCGCCGCGGCGGCGAGTATCGCGAACCCATGACGGTCTCGGATTCGGACATGGAGATATTCATCCGTGCCGTATCGGAGTCGCCGAATCCGAAGTATTACCGTCCGGAGGAGCTTCTGCCGTCGATGTACGGCCGCACGGTCCGGGTTATCGGCGGAGCTCTTGACGGCTACGAAGGCCGTCTGCTCAGTGTCCGCGGCTCGCGCACGAAAAGGCTGCTCGTCGAACTTCCGGAGTTCGTGACCGTCGCCATAGAGGCGGATTTCGACTACGTGCAGATAACGAAATGACGGAGCATCTCCGCGATGCGCAGCAAACTACGACCCACAAAGATTTAATTACCAATACACTCTCAACCGACATGCAACGACTGATAAGCAAACTGCATCTGAACCGCTATCTGAGTTCGAGGCTTATATTCTGCATCGACCTCGCCCTATCGATAGTGGCGTCCTTCCTCGCGCTGATACTCATACACATCCTGTTCAAGAAGGCCGGCATCGGCATTACGTACCGCTTCGTATCGATATGGGTCGGCTGCGCGGTGCTTTCGTCGATAATGATGTTCTATGCGCTCAAAACCTACCGGCTCATAATACGTCATTCGACCCTGAACGAGATAGCCAAACTCGTGCTTGCCGTGCTCGGCAAAAACATCCTGCAATGCCTGAGCGTGCTGCTGCTGTCCCGTCACGTCGATTACGACGGCTTCGCGATACTGATGCTTGTGGATTTCATGATGACGCTGTGCGCGCTCATCGTCATTCGTGTGGCGATGATTGTCGTATACGACATCGTGAAGCGCCAGTTCAAGAAGGACAACAACCGTATGCGCGTACTGATATACGGACTCGACGACAAGTCGGTGGCCATGGTCACGCGACTGCAGAACTCGCCGCGCTACAAGGTGTCGGGATTCCTCACCTACGGACACCGTCTTAAAGACCACATGCTCTCGCAGCTCCGCGTCTACTATTTCGAGAATCAGGACAACGTCAAGTATCTGCGCGAACGCTATGACATAGACGCCGTGCTGTTCGCCACCGACGCCGAAGCCCGTGCGGAGCAGAAGCGGCTGATAAAATATGCCACCGACTGCAACATCAAGATACTGATAGCCCCTCCGATAGACGAGGTCGTGGACGGCAGGATAATGAAGTCGTCCATCCGCGAAATCAAAATCGAAGACCTGCTGGGACGTCCCGAGATAAAGATTTCGCTCGACGAAATCATCGCCGATTTCCGCGGCAAGACCATTATGGTGACCGGCGCCGCAGGCTCGATAGGTTCGGAACTGTGCCGTCAGCTGGCGACGTTCGGAGTGCGCAGGCTCGTTCTGTTCGACAACTCCGAGACGCCGATGCACAACATACGGCTCGAACTGGAAGAGCGTTTCCCGGAACTCGATTTCTCGCCCGTCATAGGCGATGTCCGCTTGCCGGAGCGTCTGGATTATGTGTTCCGCGAGTACCGTCCGCAGGTCGTGTTCCATGCCGCGGCGTACAAGCATGTGCCGCTGATGGAGGAGAATCCGTGCGAGGCCGTATTGGCCAACGTGGCGGGTTCGCGCAACGTAGCCGACAAGTGTCTGGAATACGAAGTCGAGAAGATGGTGATGATTTCGACCGACAAGGCGGTGAACCCGACCAACATCATGGGATGCACCAAGCGTCTGGCGGAGATTTACGTGCAGTCGCTGGGCCTGGCCGTCGAACAGGGCAAGGTGAAGGGCCGAACGCGCTTCGTGACCACGCGTTTCGGCAACGTACTCGGCTCCAACGGCTCGGTGATTCCGCGCTTCCGTCAGCAGATTGCCAAGGGCGGACCGGTGACGGTGACGCATCCGGAGATTACGCGCTTCTTCATGACCATTCCCGAGGCCTGCCGTCTGGTGATGGAGGCCGCCACGATGTCCACGGGCACGCAGATATTCGTGTTCGACATGGGCGAATCGGTGAAGATTGCCAATCTGGCGAAACGAATGATTGAACTGGCGGGATTCGAGCCGGACAAGGACATCAGGATTGAGTATACGGGCCTGCGTCCGGGAGAGAAACTGTACGAGGAGGTGCTCTCCAATACGGAGAACACACTGCCGACACCGCACGACCGAATACGTATCGCGAAGGTGCGCGAATACGACTACGCCGACGCCTGCAAGGCCGTCGATTCCCTCACCGCACTCTCCCGAAACGTGAACATCGACGCCGTCGTAAAACTCATGAAA
>CAZESW010000251.1:0-2664 GCA_964514795.1 uncultured Alistipes sp. | reverse complement strand
GGCAGAAAATAGTGGTCGTAAGGCTCGCCGATATGTCGTTTCGCATTGGCGACGAATGCCGCCGTATCGTATTTGCGGTTCAGACGCATGACCGTGACGGCAGGATTTCCCGCCTCGTCGTGCGTCGCAGCGTCGAGAAATTCATCCAGCGTGATTCGCTGAACCCCGCTCTCCGATGCCGCCTCGATGACGTACACTCCGTCCTCCGCAACTTCGATTATCGCGACGTGCGAGAAACTCTCCTCGTCGGCGTGTGCCGTCGCGGCATCTATCGCCTTTGCAGCAGCACTCGTACCTGTGGATTCGAATATCAAATCGCCGTTTTGCAGACCGCATTGGCGGGTCGTGCAACCGCCTATTGACAGGAGTATACCTATATATATTATATAGGTTGTAAATTCCGTCCTTTTCATTCGCTATTTTCCGCTCTGTTTTATCTCTTTGACAGCCTCCTTTGCCGGCTTGTTCCCTACTGCCGCCGCTTTCTCGAACCACTTCATCGCCTCGTCGATGTTCTTGTCCACTCCCTCACCGTTGCGGTAGCAGCATCCGATGCGGTAACATGCCCTGATGTTGCCCTGTTCCGCCTCCTGCAAAAAGAGCCTTGCCGCTTCCGTCTGGTTCTGCTCGATGCCGTCGCCCTTGTACAGTAGTTTCGCCAGCTGGAATACCGATGCCCGATGTCCCTGCTCTGCCGCTTTGCCGTACCATTTTGCAGCCTCGGCGGAGTTGCGTTCGACCTTGTCGTCGCCAGTTTTGTAGATATTGCCGAGATAGTACTGGGCTTTCGTATGTCCATGTTCGGCGGCTTTGAGCAGCCACTTCTCCGCCTTTTTGAAATTCTTCGGACAGCATTTGCCGGCGTAGAACATTTCTCCTAAACAGTATTGTGCATTGGTATAGCCTTGCTCAGCCGATTTCTGATACCAGTATGCGGCTTTCGCGTAGTCGGCTTCGGTTCCTCTGCCGTAATAGTAGGCAAGTCCGAGATTGTATTGAGCAACGGCATTGCCGCTCTCCGCACTCTTCGTATATAATTCGAATGACTGGTCGTAATTTTTTTCGCCGTTCTGTCCGCTCGTTTTGATTAGTCCCAGTTGGTTGTATGCAGCCGCATTTCCGTTATCCGCCGCCTTTCGATACCATTTTTCCGCCTGTGCAATGTCTTTTCTGGTTCCCATGCCGAAGTGGTACATATATCCGAGTCTGTAGAATACCGATGTGTTGCCTTTGTCTGCGGCTTGCAGATACCATTTCAATGCTCTTGCATAATCCTGCGGAACGACTTCACCGTTGTAAAACATATTGCCGAGTTTGGTGCAGGCACTTCGGCTGCCGTTGTCCGCAGCCTTCCGATACCATCTCGCCGCCCGACCGGAATCCTGCGGTACGGATTCTCCTTTGCAGAACAGATCGCCGAGTTTTAGTGCAGCCTCTATGCTTCCCTTGTCGGCGGCTTTGGCGAATAATTTTACCGCTTCCTCGATATTCTTTTCGATGCCCTTTCCTTCCTCGTAGTATTCGCCCAGCCGTATTATTGCCGGTCTGTAATCCTGCTCCGCCGATTCTTCGAGCATCCGGAACGCTTTTTTATAATCCTGCGGCACCCCTTCGCCCTTTTCGTAACATAGTGCCATCCGGTACTGACCCGCCTTGTCGTTCTGCGCGACGGCACGGCGATACATTTTTATCGCCTTTTTCATATCGACCGGAACTCCTTTGCCCTCCTGATAGCATATTCCCAACTCGGTTTGTGCCGAACCGACGCGTCCGGCAGTCTTGCGATACCACTTTATCGCCTCCTCATAATTCTGTTCGACACCATTCCCGTAGCAAAAACAGAGTCCCACCATGTACTGCGCGAACGGATATCCCTCCTTCGCCGACCTTATCAGAAGCGGAAAAGCGTCCACATAAAGTCTCGCATTGTAGAGATTCGTCCCTCGTCTGCACAGTTCTTCGGGCGTCAGTTCGTCGTCCTGTGCGAAACAAAATGGGCTTGCGAGTGCGAAAATCAGGAGAAGCAACAGTCGTTTCATAATAAATATAGGTTGTGATTTTTCCCAAAGATAGCGTATTTCCACGGATAAACCAAGTTCCGAATGCGTTTGTTTGTGGCTTTAATGATACCTGCTGCGCAATCCGATTCGTGCGCGATTCCGGTGTACAGTCGCAAATGTGCCTGAGGAAACAGTCGAAGCGCGAAAAAAAATAGTATTGCAACATTCTGACGGATAGTCAGGTGCTGATAACGGTCCGAAAAACATCAAAAATAGTTTAAAAAATATTTGGATAAATGGAGTATAATCGGTTATTTTGCGACCGCTTTCGGCTTGGGAAATCGGGTTAGGGAGTGGTTGAGGTTCTCGGAAAAAAGATTTAAAATTTTTTCAGAAAAAATTTGGAGGAAAGGAAAAAGGTGTTTATCTTTGCACCCGCTTTCGCTTCCAAAAAAGGGAGCCGATAAGAGGATAGAAAATTAGGGACTTCGGTCTTGAAATAGTAATACGTTCTTTGAGGAAATTGAGCAGCTAAAAAGTTTTTCTTTCTCTTTAAGAGAGAAGATTTCAAACAATACCTTTGAGATTTGAGCTAAGATTTATATCAAAATTTTATACAATGGAGAGTTTGATCCTGGCTCAGGATGAACGCTAGCGGCAGGCT
>CAZESW010000250.1:0-2666 GCA_964514795.1 uncultured Alistipes sp. | reverse complement strand
TTACCAATATGAACCACAAGGACGGCGTCTACCCTTCCGTTCCCGAGCCGTGGGAGGGTTATTACTGGACATCGGGCAAGTCGAATGACGGCAAGCAGTCCTTGTGCATGTATTTCGACCTTACTACGACGCGTACCGTCAATAAGTTCAATCTGAATTATCCGTCGAAGCGGTCGAATGCCATGCAGATTCGCTGCGTGAAGATGTAGCCGTTGCGACGACCGCGATTTATAGGGGCATATCTCTCGGAGATATGTCCTTTTTTCGTACATTTGCAGAGATGAAAAATGTAACGGAGATATTCGCGACGCTAGGCGAGAGATTGTCGCGGTTCGGTGAGGACGACGTATCGCGAAAGGCCGTCGGGGACGCTGTCGCGGCGAACGAATGGTTTGCCGAATCGGATATTCGGTGCGCAGTCGATGCGATATGCCGGCAGATGTTGCAACGCGGTAAAATCGAACGGTGGCTCTCCGCCTACCCGGTCGCCGACCGAGCGCCGAAGCGAGTGGCGATAATTATGGCGGGCAATATTCCGCTCGTCGGATTTTTCGACCTGCTGTGCGTTATTGCGAGCGGGAATATTCCGTGCGTCAAATATTCGAGCAAGGATACGGCGCTTATGGAGTACGTCGTATCGCTGTTGCGCGAGATAGAGCCCGAACTGCAAATCGAATATTTCGGGTATAGCATGGCTGCGGATGCCGTAATCGCTACCGGCGGCGACAGTGCCAATCTCTATTTCGGAACGGCATTCGCCGACATTCCGCACCTTCTTCGCGGAAGCCGTCATTCAGTCGCCGTACTGTCTGGGGGTGAAACCGATGCCGATTTGCGAGGTTTGGCTGACGATATATTTCTGTATTCGGGTTTGGGATGCCGCAATGTGTCGCTCGTGTTCGTTCCGCGCGGTTATGAACTGCGGCTGCCTGTAAGACGGATGTGTCGTGGCTATCACAACAACTATCTGCAATGCCGTGCGATGCTGACGATGCGAGGCGTATGTTTCGAGGATAACGGAGAGGCTGTTTTTGTTCGTGGCGCAGCCGAATTTCCGATGTCGCTAAGCCGTATAAATATTGTCGAATACGACTCTTTGAACGATGTTGTGAAATGGCTGTCGGCAAACGACGGGAAGTTGCAGTGCGTCGTATCCGCTATGGCGGTTCATCATCGGGTCGTTCCGTTCGGGCAGGCGCAATATCCGTCGCTTACCGACTATCCCGACGATGCGGATGTGATGGCATTTATGTCGTCGTTGTAATGCGATTGGTCGATTCGGCAGTGATTATAGGCGATTGACCGGTTTCGCATACGTTGTTTCAGCCGAATTTAGTATATTTGTAAAGTAAAATGCAAATTCCAAAACAAGGTTTATATATGAAAAAGTTTATTCTCTCTCTGTTTGCTGTCGTTGCCGTTTGTTCGGCAATGGCGCAGCCACCGCGCGGAATGATGCCGCCGCCTCAGGGCGGACCGGAGCAGTCCGACCGCGGGATTGCAAAGCGTTACGAGCATCTGAAAGCCGCACTCGAAATGACCGACGAGCAGTTCGAAAAGTTCGCTCCGGTATATTCAGCTTATCAGCGCGAGGTGCGTGGCATACGCAAGGACTTGAAAACGCTGATGGATTCGTACAAGGATGCAACCATCGACGAGAAAACGGCGTTCAAACTTGTAATGGCGCAACTCAATGCGGATGCCGACATAATCCGCTGCAAGAAAGAGCACATGCGCATTTTCAAGGATTACCTTACACCAGACCAGATGTCGAAGATATTCCTGGTCGAGAATCGCCCGCCGCATAGACCGCGCGAGCATCCGGCACCGCCGCAACAGTAAAACGAAACCGCCCGAAGCAATTCGGGCGGTTTTCGTTGGTGTGTGATAACGGGCAACCTCGCGGCAAGTGTAAAATTGGACGGTCTGTCTGATGGGTGTATATTGCGTCGTTTTCAGATGTCGTGCGAGAGCGACGGCGGTACGCAGCCGCTGACGTCGAAATCGCCCCAGCGGTCGGCAATCGACGATATTACAGCCTGCAATTCGGCGGGGTCGTTGAGCGTTACGAGTTTCAACCGAGTATCCTTGAAATTTGGTAATCCCTTGAAATAGTTGGATAAATGCCGCCTCATTTCAAGTATTCCTGCCCTTTCGCCTTTTATCTCTATCGACTTGGCAAGATGCTCCTTCGCGATTTCGACACGTTCCGCGACACTCGGCTGCGGCAATGTTTCGCCTGTTTGCAGATAGTGCTTAACCTCGCGGAAAATCCACGGCCTGCCGTATGTCGCGCGTCCTATCATCACGGCATCGACTCCGTAGCGGTCGAACATCTGCTTCGCCTTTTCTCCCGAATCTATGTCGCCGTTGCCGATAATCGGGATGCGGATAGCGGGATTATTCTTCACCTTGCCGATAAGTGTCCAGTCCGCCTCGCCACGATATAGTTGGGCGCGGGTTCGTCCATGAATAGTCAGCGCGGCAATGCCGACATCCTGCAACCGCAATGCGATTTCTTCCACGTTTTTCGACTCGTCGTCCCATCCGAGACGGGTTTTTACGGTTACGGGTTTATTGATGGCCTGCACGATTCGGCTTGTCATCTCAACCATTAGCGGAACATCGCGCATCATGCCCGAACCAGCTCCTCGGCCGGCGATTTT
>CAZESW010000249.1:0-2674 GCA_964514795.1 uncultured Alistipes sp. | reverse complement strand
ATTATGCAAAGATACGATTAAGTGAGGGGAATGCCAAATTTATTTGAGCATTCCCTAGCGCGAGTATTTATCAAAACCTTAAAGTCTTTAAAGTCGCTAAGGTCATTACGGGACGCAGCAGATTGCCCCGGTGCGGCAGAGCGGGTAAGATGCAAGGCGCAGAGGGCGAAAACGAAGGAGTTTACTTTGTCGTAAATGACCGACTTTGAGTCCCGAATGCAACGCAGCAGATTGCCTGCTATGTCGCACCGAAGTCTATTCGAGTACGAACTTGGCGTTTACGGTGCAGGAGAGTTTTATCGTCTTGAAGTCGAGCGGTTCGTCTGCGACAGACTCCTCTACCGTTCCGGCCGCCTTCGCCATGGAGCGCATAACGACCGAATTATCGTAGTATGCAGGCATAACATCGCTGTTGGAATCATAGATATAGAAACACTTGCCGATGCTCTGACCTATCGCCTCCGCCAGTGTCGCCGCCGTAGCCCGTGCGTTACGGATGGCCTCGATGCGCACCTGCTCTTTAAGTTCGTCGATTTTCGAGTTTGAAACCTTGCTTATCGAGATATTCGATATGCCCATATCGCCGAGCACGGAATATACCTTGGCGACCATTGCCGGCGAATCGAGTTCGAGTTGATATTTGGCAGTCGAAAGCGAGGTACTCTTCTTGAAATGCGCACTCGACATGTTCGCCATTTTGAGTTGCTTCTCGACATCGACGCCGATACGTTTCAACGCCGCTATCATGTCGCGCTGCTGCTTCTCGACCGACATTTTGCCTTTCGAGTCGATTTCGTTGATTACTATCGACAGATAGAACATGTCGGGCGCAACCTCCTTCTCGGCCCTGCCGTTCACCTGAATAAAACTATTGTACGCTTCGTCCTGTTGGGCGAATACCGGCATCGCCATTATCGCTATTGCCGCCATAAGAATCAACTTTTTCATATCCTAAACTTTTAATAAGGTAACCGGGAACATAACGCCCCGACGGACGAAAATATTGTACCGCCGAATGCGATTTATCTTCTCACGAGTTTCACAACATTCTCCACATGGTGCGTGTGCGGGAACATATCGACCGGCTGGACGGCGACGACACGATACTTGTCGTTCATCAGAGCGAGGTCGCGGGCCTGTGTCGCCGGATTGCAGCTTACATAGACGATACGTTCCGGTGCCGCATTGAGAATCACATCTATAACCGGCTCGTCCACACCTGCGCGTGGAGGATCGAGAATTATCACGTCGGGACGACCGTTGCGGGCAATGAACGCATTGTCGAGCACCTTTTTCATGTCGCCGGCATAGAACACCGTATTGTCGATGCCGTTGATTTCGGAATTAACCTTCGCATCGGCAATCGCTTCGGGAACATACTCGATGCCGACCACCTTTTTGCAGCGTCGCGCACAGAAATTGGCGATTGTTCCGGTACCCGTATAGAGGTCGTAGAGCGTATCTTCGGGCTTCAAGTCGGCGAACTCGCGTGCAACCTTGTAGAGTTCGTAAGCCTGCGCCGAATTGGTCTGATAGAACGATTTCGGGCCGACCTTGAACCGCAGACCCTCCATCTGCTCGAAAATATGGTCTTTGCCTGCATAGCATATCGGCGTCTGGTCGGTCAGCGAGTCATTCCACTTCCCGTTCACGAAATATATGAGCGACGTTATCTGCGGAAAACGTTCCTTCACGAAATCGAGCAGTGCCGTAATCCGAGCACGGTCGTCCTCGTTAAATATGACGCACAGCATTATTTCGCCTGTCGAGGCGGTACGGATGATTATTCCGCGCATCAGGCCCGCATGTTCGCGGACATTGTGGAACGAGTAGCCGTTTTCGATGCAGAAACGCTTTATCTCGTCGCGGACTTCGTTCGACGGGTCGCCCTGCAACCAGCATTTGCGGATGTCGAGCACTTTGTCGAACATGTTCGGAACGTGGAATCCGAGTGCGGGTGCGGGAGCGATTTCGCCACCCTGCGCAATCTCCTCATACGTCAGCCAGCGACGGTCGGCGAATGTGAATTCGAGTTTGTTGCGATAGAACAACTGCTTCTCCGAACCCAAGCATGGACTGATCTCGGGCAACTCTACTTTGCCGATACGGGTCAATTGGTCGCGCACCTGTTCGGTCTTGTAGCGCAGTTGCTCCTCGTAAGGCAGATTCTGCCATTTGCAGCCGCCGCAAACGCCAAAATGTCCGCACACGGGTTCGGTACGCACCGGCGAACGCTTAACGAAATTTACAACCGTGCCCTCCATGAAACGGCGGTGTTTGGCACGTATCTGCACATCGACGACATCGCCTGGGACGGTCATCGGAACGAATACCACGGCACCTTCGTGACGGCCGATAGATTTGCCCTCGGCAGCGAGCGAGGTTATTTCAAGCCCCTCAATCAAGGGGTAAGACTGACGTTTTCTTGCCATTGTAACTATTTTTGAGATGGCAAAGATAGGAATAAGCAAGGGCAATGTCAAATTTATTTGAACATTGCCGGGCGGAAGTATCCAAGGCGCAGCCAGAGATAAGAATAAAAGTTTGATTTTGCTCGCTCGTGAAAGTCTTTAACGACCTTAGATACTTTAACGGCTTTAAGGATTCCGCCATTTCTGTCGTCCGAAATTTGGTTCTGCCGACGGCTTGTACTATATTTGCCGCCCGAATGAAG
>CAZESW010000248.1:0-2693 GCA_964514795.1 uncultured Alistipes sp. | reverse complement strand
CGGAGCGAAGAACTGCAACGGATTCGCCAAGGACGCTACGTTCTGGGTGGCATACGACATGTTGCAGAAGGCTATTCCGCTGCTCGAAGCCGATTTTCCTGATTTCGCAGCCAATGCGAAGTCGCTCGCCGCAAGTTACCGTGCCGCATTCCCGACGACCGAAGAGTGCTTCTTCAACGAGTTGTCGGAGGGCAGTTCCTACACCGTGAACTGCGGTTTCGTGTCGGGCGTTTCGACGAAAGTCCGCTATCGCGCGCAGTAACGGAAAGTCGCGTGTGCGGCAGGACGCAAGTCTGTCGTGCGCATTCGCGACGGAGAATCAACGGAAGACGATATACATGTTCGCTTCACTGAAAAAATATGCTTTGGTAGCACTCCTTCTGACGGGGAGTGCTATCTTGCTATATTCTTGCAAGGAGACCGAAACCGCCGATGACGAACCGCTCGAAACGATAAAAACCGAGGAGAGCGAGAATCTGCAAATCGTCGTTTCGGAGAACGGGCGCAAGTCCTACCGTTTCAAGACTCCGCTGCTCGAAGGCTATATGCTCGGTCGCGACCCATACCGCGAATTCCGCAAAGGAGTGGACATAATCACCTACAAGGACGATTCGATGACCACGGTGAACGCCACTCTGGTCGCCAACTATGCGATTTACTACGAGAACCGCAAACTGTGGGAGGCGAAAGGCAACGTCGTGGTAACCAAATCGGACGGAACGAAACTCTATACGCAGCAGCTGTTCTGGAACTCGATAACCAAACGCATCTACTCCAATGTCGATACGAAAGTAGTAACCGATACAGATACGTTTATCGGCGAGGGATTCGAGTCGGACGAGGAGCTGAAAGACCTGCATTTCCGCCGTTTCAAGAGCAAAATGCGTGTCGATACCGCGATGCAGACCGAGGGCAGGGACTCTACGAAAGTCGGGCCGCAGCCTGCTGTCACCGACAGCGGCAATAGTGAACCGGCAGACAAACTGCCTGAAAAAACTGCCGTCGGCGGAGAAGACCGCAAAGAATCGTCATTGCCGCAGCGTGAACGCAGAGCCGAGAGAGTGCGAGGCAGCGACCGCAAGGCATCCGAACCGTTCGGCGATGCGAAGCCTGCGGTGAAGGATGCCGGAGCCGTACCGCCGAAAAAGGAGCCGGCGGAAGTTCCGGTGGAGATGAAACGAATGACCAACGCGATGGAGACCCGCATGGTCGGAGCGGAAGAATAGGAGGCAATTATGGAAATAGCAACATCGCTGATTATCATATTTCTGATGCTCGTCCTCTCTGGATTCTTTTCGGGGATGGAGCTGGCGTTTCTCAACAAAAACCGCCTGAAACTCGAAATCGACCGCAAACAGAGCCGCATATTCGATTTCATCGCCGGAGTATTCTCGCGCAATCAGGGGCAGTACATAACGACCATTCTCGTCGGCAACAATATCGCGCTCGTGATTTACTCGCTGTGCATGTCGCAGTTCCTGAGGGCGATTGCCTATCTTTGCGGCTGGACGTCGATTTACGAGCACGGCTCGATAGTGCTCGAAACCATAATTCCGACCATTATAATAATCTTCGTCGCCGAGTATCTGCCGAAATCGGTCGTGCGCAGCAATCCCAATTTCTACTATCGCTTTTTCGCTCCCGTAATCTATCTGTTTTATATAATTCTCTATCCCGTTGCGCGGTTCACCACGCTGCTGTCCTACGGACTGTTGCGACTGTTCGGCCGCAAGCCGTCGGGTAACGAACGGACATACGCATTCGACAAGAGCGACCTCGAAAGTCTGCTCGACAACAATAATTCCGAACCGCAGAACGATTCCGACAACGAGATAAAGATTTTCCAGAATGCACTGGATTTCGCCGACCTGCGCGTCCGCGACTGCATGGTGCCGCGTGTGGATGTCGAGGCGGTGGATATCGAAGACACTACAATCGGCGAGCTGACGCAGCGTTTCGTCGAGTCGATGTACTCGCGAATCTTCGTTTGGCAGGGCTCTATCGACAATATCATCGGATACGTCAATTCCAAAAGCCTGTTCAATACCCCGAAGAGTATCGAGCAGGTGATGATGAAGGTCGATTACGTCGCCGAGACGATGCCTTTGCAGGAGATGCTGACGCAGTTCATCAAGCGCAAGAGCAACGTCGCGGTGGTTATCGACGAATTCGGCGGTACGGCGGGCATCATCTCGCTCGAAGACGTGCTGGAACAGATTTTCGGCGAAATCGAGGACGAACACGATACTCCGGAACTCATCGAGAAGCAGGTTTCGGACAAGGAATATGTATTCTCGTGCCGTCTGGAAGTCGAGTATCTGAACGAGAAATACGGCCTGAACATCGCCGAGAGCGACGACTACGACACGCTGGCGGGTTACATCATTTCGAGGTACGAGGAGCTGCCTTCCGCGGGCGAAGTGATGGAGTTCGACGGCATGCGAATCAAGATTTTGCGCACCACACGGTCGCGAATCGACCTCGCAAGGGTGGAAGTGCTATAAAAAATGACTGAAAACTGTACGGATTAGGAATAAAATTATTACCTTTGAAGACTAAAAACGGAAATTTTAATTAACAACAAAGCAATATGGCAAGTTTGAACACTTTGAGAACCAAATTCGGTGTCCTGCTTTCGGTTATTATCGCAGGCGCGCTTTTGGCTTTTATTCTCTCTCTGAAAACCGAGATGG
>CAZESW010000247.1:0-2695 GCA_964514795.1 uncultured Alistipes sp. | reverse complement strand
GGCCACGCCGACAATCGCCGCAACCGCAAAAATCCGTATATGCCTGGCCGTTGATATCATGATATGGGTTTAAGTAATTCGTCCTTCTTGGATTTTGCCAATTTGTTTATTTTGATTTTTAATTGATATGTGCGTCCATAAACACTTTTTTCAGTTGTTCCGAGTAGATAAGCTATAGTCATGACCGGAAGGGAAAGGCATTTGTAAAGATAAAGACTTCCGTATGTTTTATAGAGTTCAGGCAGAGAGGTTTTAAATTCGGTTATAATTCCGTCATATCCCTTGTCGACAATCTCTTCCAGCTCTTTATATGCAGACTCCGAAAACTTGAAGTCGTTGATGATATTTGAAATACGTTTCAGTAATTTATTCTCCTTATAGTCGGGAATCTGTTTCCGAACATCTTTATTGATTTGTTCGAAATTGTCGTCGGCAATATACAACACCTCGCACAACTTGTTTAAAACATCAAATCTTTTCCCCACTTCGTTACGCAAAATATTGTTTACGATGTCATTCTGCGTGAGTTTAGTTGTTTCCAAAGATTGTTTTACATTATTATATTTTAGCTCAATATCCGTTAGTTGGTTCTTTAATGTCTCAATCTTTTTGTTTAGTGATTCAACTTCTTTTGTAGATAATAATATTGCTCGTTCATATTTTGTTTGTGCTATTAAAAGATCCTTTGCAATCTTTCTTCGTTCGGAGTCCAACTTTTGTTTATCCTTTTTTAATATTTCGTAGTTATTATCGTTAGATGTTATCGACTCGTCCAATTGTTGTTTTAGAGTCTCAGTTAACCTGTAATATGAACTAACCTGCTTTTTTCTCTTTCGTAGAAGCCGTCGGTAATTTAAATACGATAATACAATAAGCGCACAAAAAAGAATTGTACTATAAGTCAAAATTCGTTTTGTGTTTATCAATTCCGTTTTGTTTTTGGCAGCTAAGTCGGTGAAATAATTAGTTTCGATGCCAAGAAAATTTTCTCCTGCCAAATTAAAGTAATAATCTGTCTGTCGGTTAAACTCTTTCTCGAGATCGTCGATGGCTAAATCTTTGTTACCTAATTTTTTATTGATTTTAAAAGACATCTCCCGATTATTTGCATCCAAATCCATTAAGCGGTCATTATAATATTTGGCCGAGTCTATGTTGTCAATATTCAGATAGGAGTTGGATAGAGTAAAATAATCGAATACGAGATAGTCCTTGTCGAGGTTCTGCAATAAATCGATAGCTTTACGGTATTCGCCTTTTTCCATATAATCCCTTGCAAGTAGCTCTTTTGTTTGCGACAGTAGTTCATTATCGCTGGATTCGATAGCATTTTCATGTGTTTTTTGCAGAACAATGATACTTTCATCGTATTTTCCGTTATTGAAATAGGCTTGTCCGACACGTATAAGTTGCCAGTTGATAAGCCGTTGGTTGCCGTACTTTTCAAAATTTTCCAATGCCGACATCCCATATTTTAAAGACTGGGACGAATTCAGCATATTTATGTAGATGTCGGAGATTGCGCGGTAGATGCGGCCGGCGTAGAGGTGGTCGGCCGAGGCTTCGGCAATCTGGGCGGCGTCGAACAGTTGGGTGATGGCTTCGGTGAAAAGTTTGCGCTCGATTTTGAAGGTTGCCGACAGATAGAGGTAAAGCATCTTGAAGCGGTCGGCGGGAGCATCGGCGAAGTAGTCGGCCTGGAGCGAGAGCAGCGAGTCGTTGCAGTCGGGGTCGTAGGCGAGATAGCTGGCATTGGTGAGCGCCACGGCGAAGCGGGCGCGATCTGCTCGGTCGGCGAATGCGGCGGTGTCGGTAGCGAGCAGCAGCTGCAGGGCCGAATCGGGGTATTCTTCGGTCAACAGGCTGATGCGTTCGAGCTCGGCCGCGGTTTTGGAGCGGCCGCACGAGGCGAGGCACAGCAACGCGGCCACGCCGATATTCGCCGCAACCGCAAAAATCCGTATATGCCTGGCCGTTGATATCATTGCAAATTGTTCAGTCAGTTTTGCAAATTTAGTTGAAGATACGGTTTTTTTCAATATTAAGAATCAGTATAGGAAATATTTTATCGGGAAAAAGTGTGGATCTAGCTGTCAATTAATGATATAATTAAACGGCGTGGGAAAAATATTTAGAGAGGGGAGCGGGCGTTTTCAGGGCTTTGCGGTGTGATTATGCTTCTTCTCACGGGTTGATTTGAGTGCTATTAGAAGCTGGTCGGAAAGGTCGGACGTTTCTTGTCGCAGTATTGCGACAAGACGGTTCTTCTTGTTGTAATATGCGCGTTGCGTCACACCCAAAATAGCCGGTATGGATTGGGTGTCGAATCCGAGGGCAATTAATAAAAACAGTCGATTGTAAATATTGTATATATCCGGGCGCTCTGTCCTGAAACGAGTAGCAATGCCGTTGTAAGCCATATCGACATTATGCTCAAGTTGTTCGAGCGTTTCGTCTGAGGACCGATAATCTTCTATTATTTTTTGAACCTTTGAATAAATCTTATTGGTATCGGATTTGTCGCTTATGAAAAACTCTTGCGAAAGTTTATTTATTAGGGAGAAATCGGTCTTGATGCTATTGTTAGTGTCGGATGATAATTTTTCGAACTTAATCTGTAAGTTCTTTGCTATCAAAGAATATTTTTCGATTTCGGATTCTTTGAATTTGAGGGTTTTTCGGTGATGAATATATA
>CAZESW010000246.1:1984-2719 GCA_964514795.1 uncultured Alistipes sp. | reverse complement strand
CGTAAAGTATGTTCCGTCTATCAAGAGATTGACTTTTTCGCGTCGTTGGATATGCCAGGTCGGGCAAGTGGGCAGGATTTTGTAAAAGTAACTTTTCAGTGTTCGTTCACTGTATCCGCTGCGCTCGGACAATCGGGAAATGGTCTGTTTGCCGATAATCCATTCCCGAAACCAGACATCTCTATTTTTGTGGGAAACAGTAGTGCGTCGGTCGGTGAAATAACTGCCGCAGGACTTGCAATAATAACGAGTATGACCGGCTCGCCTGCCCTTTTTGATAACATTCAGAAAGCCGCAATGGGGGCAGCGTTTGGGATGATTTTTTGACATAAAAACAGTAGTTTAATGAAACCGGTTTCATTAAACTACTGTTTTATCTCTGTAAATACAATAATATCTGATATTTACACACCATTTCAAAAGCCAATTTTTGCATCATTACCTTGTTTTGCGGTATTGTTTCCATGCGGGCAAGAAACCGGACGGCGATAATAATTTCTTCTGCCACAGTCTGTAATGTCGTAAAAAAATGGCGATTATATACAATTTTACATTAACGGTATTCCAAAGCCTTATAACCTTGCAGGTTTCAACCTAAGTCCCCCGCACAGGCGGGGGATTTACGTTCCGTTACTGCTGCTACGACTCGGTAATTCGAGCGAGCTCGATTGCACTCGTCTTGCGACGCAGGCAGGGGGTGGGTAACATCTGTATACGCGGCTTCGCCGCGAGAAC
>CAZESW010000246.1:0-1974 GCA_964514795.1 uncultured Alistipes sp. | reverse complement strand
TCGTTGCGTAAGATTTCGTGGGCGAGTTGGCCGATGCTGTTGATGCGGACGACCTCTATTTTGCCGATTTTCTTGTGCGGCTTGGCTGCGTAGCCCGAAACGATTATCCGTTTGAATCCCAATCGTGCCGCCTCGGCGATTCGCTGTTCGGTTCGCGGTGCCGGACGCACTTCGCCCGACAATCCTATTTCACCTGCAAGGCATACGCCGTCGTCGATGGGGCGGTCGAAATACGACGATATTACGGCGGCTACAATCGCCAAATCCAGTCCCGTGTCGGCAACCTTGAATCCTCCCGCGAAGTTGAGGAACACGTCTTTCTGGAACATCTTCATCCCGACGCGCTTTTCGAGTATCGCCAGCAGCATGTTCATGCGCCGTGTGTCGTAGCCCGTCGCATTTCGCTGCGGCGTTCCGTATGCCGCCGTGCCGACGAGGGCCTGCACCTCTATAAGATAAGGGCGGATGCCGTCCACCGACGCACCTACGGCGATGCCGCTGAGCGGTTCGTCGTAGTGGGTGAGCAGAATCTCGGACGGATTCTCGACACTGCGCAGTCCGTCGTGCAGCATCTCGAACACGCCGATTTCGAACGTCGCGCCGAAACGGTTCTTGATGCCGCGCAGAATGCGGTAGGTGTTGTTGCCGTCGCCCTCGAATTGCAGTACTACATCGACGATATGTTCGAGAATCTTCGGACCGGCAATGGTTCCCTCTTTGGTGATATGGCCTATTATGAATATCGGAGTTCCGCTGCCCTTGGCATATTTGAGCAACGTGGCGGCGCACTCGCGAATCTGCGATACGCTGCCTGCCGACGAGTCGATAAGGTCGGTGTACATCGTCTGTATCGAGTCGATGACGACCATGTCGGGGCGTATTTCGTCGATTTGGGCGACTATGTTTTCGAGCAATGTTTCGGTATAGACGATGCAGTTTTCGTTGCGTATGCCTATGCGCTCCGCCCGCAGTTTAATCTGTTCCGCCGACTCCTCGCCCGAAACGTAAAGCGTTTTCAGCCCGTTGTCGGACAGCGCGAGTTGCAGCGATAGGGTGGATTTGCCGATGCCCGGCTCGCCGCCCAGCAGAATCAGCGAACCAGCGACCAGACCTCCGCCGAGTACGCGGTTTACCTCGCTGTTGCCCGTGTCGATGCGCTGTGTCGTGCCGCACTCGATTTCGGCTACGCGCTGCGGTTTCGCCGCAGGAACCGATTTGCCTGCGACCGCCGCCGGAATCGAACCGCTCTCCCTGGCGATGACCTCCTCGGCGAAGGAGTTCCATGCGCCGCACGAAGGACAGCGTCCGAGCCACTTCGGGGCCTCGAAACCGCACTCACGGCAGAAATATGCCTTCTTGACCTTTGCCATACGCGGTTATTTGAAAATGCGGTAGATGTCGTTGCCGTTGGCGAACACCACCAGCGCGAGAATAAGCACGAGACCTATGTACTGCGCCACTTCGAGGAATTTGTCGCTCGGTTTGCGCCGCGTTATCATCTCCCACAGCGTGAACAGCGTATGTCCGCCGTCGAGTCCCGGAATCGGAATGATGTTCATGATGCCGAGGATGACGGATAGGAACGCCGTCATGTACCAGAACTGCTGCCAGTCCCACTTGCCGGGGAATATGTTGGCTATGGCGATGAAGCCGCCTACCTGCTTGTAAAGTCCAGTGTCGGGCTTGACGATAAGTTTCAGCTGCTGCCAGTAGTTGTTCATCACCCTGCCCGTCAGACGCGCACCGGCAGGAATCGATTCGAGCAGCGAGTAGTGCATCGTGCGCATGGTGAACGGACTGAGTACCGTAACGCCGATTTTGCCCTCTTCGTTCACCGGAACGTCGATATTCATCACGCGGTCACCCCGCTCGACCGAAAGCGTCGCTTCGCCCGACTTGTGCATGGCGAGCAGCGAATCGTATTTCGCGAAATCCTCCTCGCGTCTGCCGTCGATGCCGACTATGCGGTCGCCT
>CAZESW010000245.1:0-2732 GCA_964514795.1 uncultured Alistipes sp. | reverse complement strand
CAGATGTTACCCACCCCCTAAATCCCCCTCCTGTGAGGGGGACTTCGGTCGGAACAAGCAAGGTCATACGGCTTTGGAATACCGTTAGTGTAAAATTGTATGTAATCACCAAAATTTATTATCTTTGCGCAACAATAAAACAATCGGACATGAACTTAAAACGCATCTCGCTGCTTATCGTGGCACTCGTGATAATCGATCAGGTGTTAAAAATCTGGATAAAGACCAACCTGCACCTCGAAGAGGCAATCACCGTAATCCCGAACTGGTTTCAGCTGCGCTTCGTCGAAAACAACGGAGCCGCCTTCGGAATGCAGCTTTCGTCGGGCAGCACATTCGACTGGGGCAAACTCCTGCTGAGCCTGTTCCGCGTCGGAATGGTCGGCGGACTGATATACTATATCCGCTACATTTCCAAACGCAACGCACCGAAAGGTGTCATCATCGGTCTGGCACTGATAATCGCCGGAGCAATCGGCAACATCATCGACAGCGCGTTTTACGGCATTCTGTTTTCGGCTTCGACACCGGCGACGGTCGCCAACTTCGGCGGCGGCTACGCTCCGTTCATGATGGGCCGCGTGGTGGACATGCTCTATTTCCCGCTGTTCCGCTGGGAGAGTTGCCCGCAATGGCTCGATTTTCTGGTCGATTCGCGCGGTTATTTCTTCGGGCCGATTTTCAACATCGCCGATGCCTACATTTCGGTCGCTGTCGTATATCTGCTGATATTCCAGTACAAGTTCTTCAAATAGGTCTTACAGAATGAATTCCAAACCCCTGCTGCTCACGGGACTGGCGCTCACGGCGAATGTCTCTGCCGAGGTTCACGCCGATACACGCCCGAATACCCGCCCCAACATTCTGTTCTACATCGCCGACGATGCATCGTACGCCCATTTCGGAGCGAACGGCTGCAAGTGGGTGAATACGCCCGCCTTCGACCGTGTGGCAGCCGAAGGTATCGTTTTCGATAACTGCTATACGCCCAACGCCAAGTCGGCGCCGAGCCGTGCCGTACTGCTTACGGGATTGTATTCGTGGCAGTTGGAGGAGGGCGGCAACCATATCACCAATTTCCCTTCCAACTATAAGGTCTTCCCCGAAGTTCTCGGCGAGCAGGGCTATGCCGTCGGATTTACGGGCAAGGGCTGGGGACCTGGCAACCCGGGCGAGGTGAACGGGAAACCGCGCCGTCTGACGGGAAAACCTTATCAGAAGCACAAGACACAGCCGCCGACGAATCAGATTTCGAAGATTGATTATGCCGCCAACTTCCGAGATTTCCTCGAAGACCGAACCGCCGACGGCAAGTCGTGGTTCTTCTGGGCAGGGTCGCGCGAGCCGCACCGCCGTTACGAATACGGGTCGGGCGTGGCATTAGGCGGCAGGAGCATCGAGGAGGTGGACGGCATTCCGCAGTTCTGGCCCGACAACGAGATTGTGCGCAACGACATGCTGGACTACGGTTTCGAAATTGAATATTTCGACCGCCATCTCGCCACGATGCTCGCAGAACTCGAACGTCGCGGGGAACTGGACAACACCATAGTCATCGTTACGTCGGACAACGGCATGCCTTTCCCGCGAGCCAAAGCCAACCACTACGAGCAGTCGCACCATCAGCCTTTGGCGATTATGTGGCGCGGAGGCATACGGCATACGGGCCGCCGCGTAACCGATTATGTGAATTTCGTCGATATGGCACCGACGATTCTCGACATGGCGGGCGTCGAGCCCGACGGAATGCATCCCGTAAGCGGCAGGAGCATACGTCCGCTGCTCGAAAGCGACAAGTCGGGACGCATCGAGGCGAAGCGCGACCGGTTGATATTCGGACGCGAACGCGACGACTACGGACGACCTGCGAATCAGGGCTACCCGATTCGCGGCATCATTCGCGACAGTCTGCTGTATATCTGGAATCTGAAACCCGCTCTCTACCCTGCCTGCAACCCCGAAACCGGTTATGCCGAGATAGACGGCTCGCCGACCAAGAGCGTGATACTCGACATGCACCGTTCGGGCGAGAACGATTTCTATTACAATCTTGCGATGGGCAAACGCCCTGAGGAGGAACTTTACGACCTCCGGGCCGACGGCGACTGCATGCGCAATCTGGCGGACGACCCGAAATATGCGAAACGCAAGAAGGCCATGCGCCGAGAGCTGCTCGGCGTTCTTCGCGCACAGAAAGACCCGCGCATAGTCGGCGACGGCGACATTTTCGATCGCTACCCGTATAACGAGGCGCGAAACTGGAATTTCTACGAAAAAGTCGTAAGCGGCGAAATCGAGCGTCCGTGGGAGATTACGAAGTGGATAAATCCGACCGACTACGACGAATACGTCCGGCAGCAGGCATCCGCCGCGAAGACCGGTGAACAATAGCTGGTTACAGAAAAACAGAAAAGGAAGTCGATTTGAATCGACTTCCTTTTTTGTGCCCAGAATAGGACTCGAACCTACACGTCTCTCAACACTCGCACCTGAAACGAGCGCGTCTACCATTTCGCCATCTGGGCATCGGCGGTACAAAGGTAATAAATTTTCATCATTTGCAAACAACCGAAGCAAAAAAATTCAACCCGAACGCGGAATAAGTCCGGTTTTCCCCTCGCCACCGCACGAAAAACGAGGTCGGACGCAACATCCGACCCCGTTTCGTTCAACCGGTTACGCTCCCGCCAGTTCTTTGTAGAGTTCGAGCCGGCGTTCGCAGCAGTTTTCGA
>CAZESW010000244.1:0-2759 GCA_964514795.1 uncultured Alistipes sp. | reverse complement strand
CCGCTGACCTTAAAGAGAACCGCATCTTACCTGCCCCCACCGTCCTCAATCCCCCATTGAGCCTTCGGCTCCTCTGCTTTGGCGGCTCGGCAATAAATACTTTATTGCGCTCGCCTGTCGCCGCAGTTCTGTAAAGTTGGACCTGGGGCTGATTGGGTGTGCATGTGCGTGTCGGTCTTTTTTTGTTGGGGAGGGGAGGAGCGGAGGCTTGGAGGCGGATTTTCAAGGGCCGTTAAAGTCGCTAAGGTCGTTAAGGAGTGCCATTTCGGTGTTAGGTCCTAAGGTTGATAGGAATGGAATGAATTTTGCGACAATACTCCCGAAAGAGTGTTGTGTATTCGGAAACATTCGCTAACTTTGCAAAGCAGTCCACAAATGGACGGCAGACATATTAGTTTAGTGAAAGTGTTTCGCTAATCCTTATTGATAAAATTTGGCGATTTTATAAAGATACGGGGATGGCAGTACGACACTCATCGCTTGTGTAGGTATATATTCTTATATACTTGCCAAGTGTGGGGTATTGTTTTATTTGTATCTTGGGCCACGCCAAATGCCTATCAATAGATAAACGAACGACTCCACACTTTCTGCATAATAACATAACGGACAGCACGGGGAGTCGGTGCCTCCGAAGATAAAACTTAATTGCAATGAAGAAAATTGTTTTGATTTTTTCGTTCGCGCTTTTCATGCTTCCTGCCCGTTCACAGGACATTATCGTATTTCGCGATGCCTGCGAAATCGAAGCGAAAGTAACCGACATTACGAGTGAAACAGTATCGTATGTCAAGTGGAACAATCCCGACGGTCCGAAATATACGGTGAACAAGTCGGAGATTTTCTATGTGAAATACCAATCCGGCGACAAGGATGTTTTCACGACTGACACCGCAGCGAGACAGTTGGCGAAAGGACAGCAAACTTCTGCCGACAAGTTCCGGTTCGACGGCGTTCGCCTGCAAAGCTATGTCTATGGCGGTGCAGTCTTCTTGGCGCATGCAGGAGGTCCGGCGGTGGATTTGAGTCTTGGCGTGCGTTTGTGGGACTATGCCTATGTCGGTGTGGAAACGGGCTTCCATTCGCTGTTCGCGAAGTTCGAGGATGAATATTACGATTACTCGACTTCGAGTTATTACGGTTACAGTGAGTCTTATAAGATGGCGTATATTCCCGTCGGAGTCAATCTGAAAGGCTACATCCCGACCGGTAAAAAAATATATCCTTATATCAATTGCTCGCTCGGCGGCTTCTTCGGCATAATGGATTTTGGCGGACTCAACGGTTTCTATTGTCAGGTCGGAGCAGGCGTCGATGTGAAGCGTTTCTCGTTCGGCATCGGATATAGCGGTCTGGTGCAAATGGGCGTTGCGAATTGCGGCTACATAAAACTCGGTGTCCGTCTCGGCAAGTGGTAGAACCGATTCGCTCGTAGATACAATGGCAGACCGTATGGTCTGTCATTTTTTTATGATTTTAACGTCCTTTTTGAATATTTTTAGAACAAATGTGCACATGGCGGGTCTTGCATATTTCGCAGTAGATTCGCAAATTTGCAATAGAAATTTAACAGTGCGATTTATGAATACCATAGATGACTTTCCGTTCCGATGCGGCGATGTTTATCTGTTCAGCAAGACCGACGAGAGTTGCGACCCCGAAACGTCGCTATGGGGTTTGTTCGACAAACGGCTCGCCGACGGAACCGTACTCTTGGAGGCGATGACGACAGATTTGCGCTATTTCGAATCATGGGTCGCCCTTCCTCCCGATTTCAAATATGTGCGGCTGTCCACCCGCGACGAACTGCGCGATTTCGCCTATCTGCTCGATGTCTGAAACAAAATCGGAGGGAAGCAAAAATACGTCCCTCTGTTTTTATCGTATTATCTCCAAGCCTCTCGCTGCGAGTAGGAGGTCAGTTTGGTGCATTTGTAAACATTTCCGTAGCCGTCGGTCGCACGTACCTCGAAATCGGCAGCCGACATGTCGGCTGGCACCGTGCGCAACTTGCCTTTGTAGAGGTGCGACGACGTCTTTTGATACGAATTGTCGGTCGGACGACCGCGCCAGGCCAGTTTGTCGCGGCAGGTCTTGTCCCAGTGCGGGTCTACGGTCTGATACCATATCCACCAGTCGCGGTTGTTGCCTATCGTCGCGGTAGTCGTGGACGAGATGTTCATCGAGGTCGGGGTGCGTATGTCCGAACTCGTTATCGCCGTCATGTTGCAGACGAACGAACCGTTCTGATAGAGTTCGACCTTCCAGTTTTTGTCGGCGTTGAAGACATTCGCCACGATGTAGCCCTTCTCGTATTCCCATGAGTACGGATTTACGTACTGTCCGGCGATGCTTTCCGCACCGTCGTATGCGCGAATCTGATAGTCGTTTGCGTATTCGCTGTTCTTCATCACGAAATTCGCGATGTCCGCACCGTCGAACTCGTAGATTCCGTAACCCGACGGCGAACCGTCGGCGCAGCACTTGACCTGCCAGAACAGACCGCATGCCGCCGTGTGGATGATTTCGTGAATCTCCTTGCCGTTCTTCGAGTGGAAATAGTGATAGTTGTAGTGCGAGTGTCCGATGAGTATGTACGCCTTGGCGAACTGCGACAGCAGATTCAGCGTCTCGTTGTAATACTCCGAATGGTAGGTCCCCGCCTTACCCGTGCGGAACGGAATGTGACAGCAGAGAACGACGCACTTGTTCTTGTCCACGTTCGCCAAATCCTTGGTCAGCCACGAATATTCGTTGCG
>CAZESW010000243.1:0-2768 GCA_964514795.1 uncultured Alistipes sp. | reverse complement strand
TTACATCGAAAAAATATGTCCTGCGTCCGGCTTTCACCGCCTTCGACAGAATCTGATCGCCGTATTCCTCGGTGTCGCAATAAATGGTTGTGTGGTCAGCCATATTCACACTGTTTAGGTTAGTAATGCGAATATAACTAAAAATTTATTATAAAACAATATTTCAGCTGATTTTCTTATCCTAACGTCCGATAATACGTTTTCCGGAATTCTCCCAGTCAGTCAGAACCTCGACTGCACGGGCAAAAGCCTTGTCGTCGTAACCGTTTATGATTCTGTAATATTCGCCTGATGAGAACAGACGCCGGGCAATCAGAGCCTTCAACTGCATGCGAATAAATCCGTCCGTCTGCGCCGTGTCCGAACCGGTCATATCGACGCCCGAGCGCTTCGCCCTCTCCGACAATTCAGACAGCATCCGGTCGTCCACCACGAAATCGCGCTCGAACCGGTCGAACGCAGGGTAGCGTTTCGACAGTTTCTCGGCATTGCGGCCGAGATAATCGTAAAGATATTCGAGGAGCAGTCCCTTGCCGACCACACCTATTATATATGGAGATACTTTCGTCGTATCGGCAGGAATCACTATGTCGGGCATGATACCTTCGCCTTCGGTAATCTCGCGGTTGAGAACGAGCGTATGGCAGACCTTTTTCGGCAATGAATCGCGGCGGACCGAATCGGGATGCAGAATTCTGTCGCGATAGGACTTGTAATACTCGTCGCGATGTCCCTTCTCGTAAGGACGCTGAATCGCACGTCCGCTCGGTGTTAGATATTTCGCGACGGTGATTCTTACAGCAGACTTGTCGTCGAGTTCGAACTGACGCTGTACCAAACCTTTTCCGAAACTATTTCGACCGATGATTACGGCTCTGTCCCAGTCTTGCAATGCACCTGCCAATATCTCGCTTGCCGACGCCGAGTTCTCGTCTATCAGTACGACGATATTTTCGCGTTGCAGCGGACCGTTGATTCGGCTTTTTACACTTCTGTTCGGGAATGCGCGCCCCTCCGTCGATACGATTGTCGCTCCGAGCGGCAGGAAATTTTCGGCTATTTCGACCGCAGCCGACATTATACCGCCACCGTTTCCGCGCAAATCGATGATGAACGAACCGACACCGTCCAACCGTGTCAGCGCATCTGCGAATTCACGTGAGGTAGTATGCCCGAAACGGTTGATTTTCACATATCCTATATCGCTGCCGATTTTGTAGGCGGCATCTATCGTATGTACGGGTATTTTGTCGCGGGTGATTGTGAATTTCAGTTTTTCGCCGAATCCTCGGCGCTCGACATCCACCTCGACTTTCGTTCCGGTCTTTCCGCGCAGAAGGTTCGGCACCTCCGCCGTCTTGATTCCTATCGCGTTCTTGCCGTCAATGGCGACGATTCGGTCGTCGGGCAATATACCGACCTCGGCGGCAGGTGCTCCGGTTATGGTATTGGTTACCGTAAGCGTGTCGCGCAATACCCGAAACTCTATGCCGATGCCGCTGAATTCGCCGTCCAACTGCACATTCACAGATTTCATCTCTTCGGGAGATATGTAGGTCGAATGCGGGTCGAGTTCCTGCAACATCGCCGAAATCGCCTTCTCGACGAGCGACGACATCTCGATTCCGTCTATATAGGCGGCGTTGAGATAGCGGTATACCTGATTCAGTTTACGCAGTTGCTGTACTGCGTCGTCGCCCTGCTGTTTGGTTTGTGAATATCCCGATTGCAGACAACAAGTCGCAAAAAACAGCGATAAGGCGACGATACGCACCAGCAAATGTTTCATATAGTTATGTTACTTATTTTATATGTTCGGCGATGGCGTCCAATGCCACGCTCGTCTGACTGCCGTTGCGCATGTCTTTCAGTGTAGCCTTGCCCTCTGCAAGTTCGTTGCTGCCGATAATTACCACATACGGAATATTGCGACGGTTGGCATACTCCATTTGCTTCTTCATCTTGCCCGCTTCCGGATAAATCTCCGCCGAAATACCGGCATCGCGCACCGATTTAAGCGCTTTCAGCGATGCCGCCTCCTCGTCGGCTCCGAGATTTGCGAACAGAATCTTCGTCGCGAAATCGACATCCTCCGGAAAGAGGTTCAGACCGACCATCACATCATAGATGCGGTCTGCGCCGAACGAAATGCCGACACCCGACACATCCGGCATTCCGAAGATACCCGTAAGGTTGTCGTAGCGGCCACCGCCGCAAATCGAACCGATTGCGAAATCGTTCGCCTTAACCTCGAATATCGCGCCAGTGTAGTAATTCAATCCGCGTGCCAGCGACAAATCCAACTCTATCGGCAGACCGATGCCGAGTTTCTCGACATATCCGAATATCGTACGCATCTCCTCGATACCAAGCAGTCCGGTAGGGGATTCGGCAAGAATCTCACCCAACTTCTCGATTTTATCGCTCGTAGAGCCTGACAATTCGAGTATCGGTTGAAGTTTGGCAATCGCTTCATCTCCGATTCCGCGGTCGCGAAGTTCCGCCTTCACGTTGTCCAGACCGATTTTTTCGAGTTTGTCAATCGCAACGGTGATATCTATCATCTTGTCGGCGTGTCCCATTATTTCCGCAATGCCGTACAGGATTTTACGATTGTTTACTTTAAGCGTTACATTAATTCCAAGTTTGCGGAATACATTTTCAACGATTTCTATCAACTCCACCTCGTTGAGCAGCGAACGCGAGCCGATAACGTCTACGTCGCACTGATAGAATTCGCGGTAACGTCCCTTCTGCGGACGGTCGGC
>CAZESW010000242.1:0-2772 GCA_964514795.1 uncultured Alistipes sp. | reverse complement strand
GATGCAGCCCCTTTATCGTGAAATCCTTCTGCGCATAGATGCTCGTAAGGCTCACGTTGCCCGAATACTGCTGCGGCAGACACTCCGCACCGTAATAGACCTTGTTGCGCAGGAAACTCTGCCAGACGCCGAGCTCGACACCGTAATCCGGAACGAGGAACGACACGTTGAACCGCGTTTCGGACTCCTTGCCGAAATCGTTCGACCATTGGTAATGGTTCGACAGCCAGTTCTCCTGCCAATATCCTGCCGATGTTCCCGACTCGGAGAAACTTCCCGTCAGAATCAGCGGCTTGCCCTTGGCATAGGCCTTCAAAGCCACATGCGCGCCGAACGAATAGTCGCCGCCGCGATAACCCGACGGATAGAGTTTGAAATCGGCTCCCCAATCGACGTATTTCTTGATTTTTCCGTCCACGGACGCGTATGCGAACCACGACATTTTATTCACTTTGTTACCCTCGCCCGACAGATAGTCTTTAAGCGAGAACTGCGAATAGGTGTGATAGTCAAATCCCACTCCGCCGTCGATGGTTCCGACGACACCGTTTCGGTCCCACGGCTGCGCCTGCACGAAGAGACGGTTGGAGATTACGCGCTCATAAATCGAATCGCGTGTCTCGACCGGATTGAGATACCAATTTTTATAATATACGTCCGTCCGCGGGGTGTACGTACCGTCCTCGTTGCGCGAATAGCGCTCGTCGGTATAGGTCGCGAACTTGTCCGTATATATCTTGCTCCACGAATTGTACTCGAACGAATGTCCGATGTAGACCGCCGAGAGTTCCGCCATCGAGAAATCGCGCTCGGTCATTCGCTGCAACGGGATACCTATCGACTGTTTGATGAAGAAGGCATTGTTGCGGTAGATGTTGCGGGCATCCGCCGACGCCAGTTTCATCGGGATACCCGACGGCATCTCGAACGTCGTGTCGGTTACGGCCCACTCGCCCACTACGCCGCCGTTCTCCTGCTGCTCGATATGGTTGTTGAAATATCCGGCATGAACCGAATAGCGTCGTCCGGTATGGGCGAACGTTCCGGCGAAATTGTGGTTCTTTACCCTTGCGCGGTCGTATTTTCCGCGGGCACCGCGGGCGAGATAGTTTATGCCGACCGAGGTCGAAGGCGATATGTTCTGCGACACGGTGGCCTCGAAATGCTCCTCGCGATAACGTTTCTGTCCCGATTCGAGATATGTCAGCCAGATGTACGGATGCTTCATGTTGTAGAACGGCACGTTCTCCATCGTATAGTTATAGGCATCGTAAGGCTGCGAGAACGTGAACTCGCGCGACTGTCCGCGCTCGAAATAGTTCACCTCCGTCGAAGCCTGGCCCAGTCCGCCGACCGAGTTGTTGCCCAGACGTTCGCGATAGTGCGGATAGTCGATGCGCCATGCCGTCAGAGTCGTGTCGAGCGGATGAATATCCACCTTGTTATAGTTGCGGTCGATGTTCCACTGGAAATTGCGCAGCGCGCGTATCGAGTCGTTGAAGAAATATGACTCCAACGGTTTGCGCTCGCGTTTCTTGGTCGAATCCGCCTGCTCGCCCTTGTTTTCCTCGCCGTTCTGCTCCTCCGGATTCTCGTATGGATTCTGACCGTATCCGCCCATACCGTTCTGTCCGTTGAGACCCTGACCGTTAAGTCCATTCTGCCCGTTGCGCTGCGCACGCATGAGCGCGCTGGCATCCACCTGGGCATCGGCCACACCGCAGACTGCCGACAGCAGCAGCGTCGGCACGAGTACGGACATTATGCGGCGAATCACTTTGAGCATTCGGCTGGGGTATTGGTTTTATTGCCGGCCTTAACCTTCCTGACAATCCAGATAACGGTCGAAATCACGATATACATAACGATGACGACCGGAATAGAGTATGTCCGCAGCAGGGAAACAGCCAGCACGGCGAATACGGCGAACAGCCAGCGCACCTCGTTGCCCTTCCAGCCGTAGGACTTCATCTTGAACGAGAACATCCGTATCGGGCTGACGAGCAGCGCCGACATGATTATCGAAATCGCTATCACCCACTCCTGCCATACGACGTGTCCGTTCACGAAAATCATCATCGCGAACGAGCCGCAGAATATCGCATTGGCGGTCGTAGTCAATCCGCAGAATTCCTCGTGCTGCGTCTCGTCGATATTGAATTTGGCGAGCCGCAATGCCGAGAAAGCGGTGATGATGAACGGTATGAAGCGCATAATCTCCGTCAGAAGACCGTTGTACAAATCGTCTATCGCGCTCGGCGAATATCCGCAGAGAGTGTACAGTGCCGCAGCCGGAGCCGTTCCGAACGACACCATGTCCGCCAGCGAATCGAGTTGGACGCCGATTTCCGACCACTGTTTGAGCGCCCGTGCGGCGAAACCGTCGAAAAAGTCGCACACCGCCGCCGCCATAATCAGCACGAAAGCCATCGTAAGGTCCTCATACACCAGCGATGCGATAATTGAACCCGCTCCGCACAACAGATTGGAGAGCGTGATGAGATTCGGTATAGTGAACAATTTTATTTTCATTATTTACAGGTTTTAACCGGACAAAGTTATAAAATATTTGGAAACTATACGCAACTTTGCACCGAATCAAGCTTATAAACGTATTTACACAGCCGAAAGCCGTAGTCTCGCGGCAAGCCGCGTTCACAGTTGTTACCCACCCCTAAATCCCCGAATCGGGTTTCGCGGATTCTGAAATGTTGCGCCGACGGGGATTAAGCCAAGTGTGTTACCCACCCCCTAAATCCCCCTCCTGTGAGG
>CAZESW010000241.1:0-2813 GCA_964514795.1 uncultured Alistipes sp. | reverse complement strand
ACGCGGCGCAAATATACGAATAAGAGAGCGTAATACCAAATTTATTTGAGTATTACCGAACGGGAGGATATAGTTACTCTATTCTGTACAGTCCGTCGCACGAGACGTAATGTTCCGTGATGCCCTTTTCGCGCATCCAGCGACGGGTTTCGAGACTCTTCCACGGACCCGTGCCGATACCCTGACCGCGTTTGTTGTTGTCGTACAGCCATGTGGCGGTAGGCCAAAGGCAGGCACGGAAATTTATGCTCTTGTAGAAGTGCTCGCTGCATCCCGCCTGTCCGTGGTGCGACATCTGCAAATAGTCGCAATCGAGGTCGGGGCGGAACTCCGAGCCGAGCAGCTTGTCGCCGCCCTCGATTCCCAGGTCGCCGAGAAAAACCACCGACTTGGCATCGTCCCAGACACGGAACGCCATGCTCGAATTATTATAGACATTGACATCGATTTCCGGATTAATCTGCGACAGAATCTTGAAATGAACGCCATCTATCGTGAACTCGTCGCCCGCATGGCACTCGACCACCTCTGCGTCTTCCGCACTGTCGATTGCCGCATAGTAGGCCTCGGCACGCAAACTCGTTTCGGAAGCAATCATTTCGGGAGTGAACCGCGACTGCCATACGCTGCGGACGGTCAGTCCCTGCCGGTCGTTCAACAGCTCTGTCATAGCGGCTACATGGTCGCCGTGCGGATGGGTGACAATCCAGACATCCACTTCATTGCCCAATGCGCCGAGGAAACCGCGCAAATAGTCCGCCTCCGGTGCTTTGCCGCCGTCGATTGCAATAATGCGGCCGTGCGGAGTACGAATCACATAAGAACTGCCATGGTCGTCCGCCTGCGACGGCAGCTGCCACAGCGTAAATCCGACGGTCGGTTTCGGAGCGCACCCCGAAAGGGCAATCGCCGACCACAATACGAACAAAGTCGAAAAAAATCGTTTCATAAGATTTGGTATGGTTTTATTGTTTCACTGCTTTAACCGTATAGCGTCCTGTCATCAGGACAAGTTTTTCGCCCCGCTCGGAGCCGCATTCCAGAGCCGCGTATCCTTGCGGCAGACGCACCTCCGCCGTCGTGCCGGCAGGAACCGCAAGGTCGATATGCAGCGTGTCGCCGTCGCGGCGGGCATTCATCACGATGTCGCCGAAAACCGTCGGCACCGATGTCTCGACCCATTCGAGCGACGCGAGATTCGGGCAGACCGAGAACCGCTCGAAACGCGGCGTCAGCGGCTCGATACCCGCGATATATTGCGACAGGACAGTAAGTCCTCCTCCGCTCCAAGCATGGTTGTAGGTTCCGTTGCCCGACTTGTATTTCATGCCTGCGCCGCCGGTATACTCCCAGCCCTCCCACAAGGTCGTATACTCCTCGGAAACGACCATATCGTGAAAGCGCATCTTCATACGCTCCAAAGCGTCGCCGTAGAAGCCCATGCGGCACAACGCTTCGAGAACATATTTCTCCATGTAGGGGCTCGCATTGTAATGCCGTTTGAAAAACTCGCGCATCGTTGCATAACGCTCCTGCGGAACGAATCCCGCGAGAATGGCCATAGCCTGCACGCGGTCGTCCGGCTCGTCCCTGTAACTTGCCGTCGCATAATGTTCGCCGCGCCAGAATCTGTCGTTGAACGATGCCGCCATAACGGTCTGCAACTGACGGGCGCGCAATGCCTCTGTGCGTCGGCCGGTAAGCATCGACATATTCTCCATACCTTTGAGAGCCAGCCCATACCAGCAGTTCTGCAAAGCCTCCTTGTCGATATTCGTACCCCAGTCGCCCCAATGCCAGCCGCCTTGGCGCAGACGAATCATCGCCCGGCCGTCGGTATCCCACACGTCGTAGACATAACGGTGCACGCCGTCGTAGACATCCTCTATGGTCTGTGCGTCGCCCGTAAGCATGTAGTATGTCCAGAAACCGTAATAGCCGACGCTCGCCAGCATCTGACACGGCAGTTCCTGTGCATACCAACCCGGGATGGGCGAAAATATCTCGCCCGTAGGACGCTGCCAGCCCATAAGTTCGCGAATAGCCTTGCGGGTAAGCAGGTGGGCACGTTCGTCGAAGACGTAGCCCGCCTCGCCGAGTTCGACCACGGCATCGCCCCACCACTGCGCACGTTCGCGGTCGGGGCAGTCCATATAGTTGTCTCGCATGGTGATGTAGAGCGTGCGCTGCGCCTTGCGCCACAACGTATTGAAAAATTCGTCGCTGCAACGGAACGAGCCGGCGAAATCGCTGTCGTAACCGCTCTCGCGCCACTTTATGTCGAGAACCTCCACTCCCTCGTCGGGCAGTTCGTAGCGGACATCGTGGCCGTTAATCCATATCGGCACTTCGAACTCCTGCTCGCCGTCCCGTGTTATATATTCGGCATGGAACTGCCGGGCCTCACCTATTATGTAATCGTCGGTATATATGTCGATACGTTTTCCCGCCTCGGCCCGCATACGGATATAAGGCGTCACCTGCATATTGTACGGCAGTCGACCGATAAGCAGATTGCCCTCGCGGCGGACATCGACATAATCGCAGAGTCCGCTCCATCGCCACATAGGGATAGGTCTGTCCTGCAACTCGCCCCAGCCCGACTTGTCGCGCGGAACGGCGACCGCTTTCGCCCGCTGCGAATCGTCGAAATCGGGATTGGCGAAATCGATGGTCTTGCGGGCATCCAGTCCCATATTCGCACCGGCAAGACGGTGCTGGCGCTGTCCCTTAGGATTCTCATCTTCCGGAACGTATATCGCATCGTAGCGTTCGGCAGTCCAGCGGTCGTCGCTCACCACACGGTCGAGCGA
>CAZESW010000240.1:0-2849 GCA_964514795.1 uncultured Alistipes sp. | reverse complement strand
CCGAACTCGGTGTGCGCGTGGTGCCTCACGGAGTGGCGCGCTACGGAGCCTATATTGCAGCCGGTGCCGTGATGATGCCGTCGTATGTGAATATAGGTGCGTATGTCGATTCGGGAACGATGGTCGATACATGGGCGACGGTCGGCTCGTGCGCGCAAATCGGACGCAACGTCCATCTGTCGGGCGGCGTGGGGATCGGCGGCGTGCTCGAACCCGTGCAGGCCGCTCCCGTAATCATCGAGGACAACTGCTTCATCGGCTCGCGTGCGATTATCGTCGAGGGTGCGCATATCTGCCGTGAGGCGGTGATAGGCTCGAACGTAGTTATTACCGGCTCGACGCATATTATAGATGTTACGGGCGACGAACCGAAGGAGTATCGCGGCTATGTTCCGCCCCGTTCGGTCGTTATCGCGGGCACCTATCCGAAGAAGTTCCCTGCGGGCGAATACAATGTCGCCTGCGCGCTGATTATCGGTAAGCGCAAGGAGTCCACCGACAAGAAAACGACGCTGAACGATGCCCTGCGCGATTTCGGCGTCGGCGCGTAACCGACTTTAAGGCTTTTGTCGAAAATGATTTATCATATTTCGGAAACCACCTCGACCAACGACGAACTGCGCGATACGAAGTACCGCGAGGGCGATGTCGTGTGGGCGGATTTCCAGACTGCGGGACGCGGACAGCGCGGGCACAAATGGTCGAGCGAGGCGGGCGAGAATCTTTTGTTTTCGGTCGCTCTCGAACCTGCGTTCCTGCCTGCCGCCGAACAGTTCCTGCTGTCGGAGACGGTCGCGCTCTCGCTCGTCGATTTGTTCGCCGAATACGGCATCGATGCCAGAATCAAGTGGACTAACGACATATACGTCGGCGACCGCAAAATTGTCGGAATCCTTATCGAACACATCTATTCGGGCGCGAAACTTGCCCGTACGATTGTCGGCATCGGCATCAACGTGAATCAGCGCGAGTTCGACCCGTCGCTGCCCAATCCGACCTCGATGTCGCTGCTGACGGGCGGAGCATACGAACTGCGCCCGGTGCTGGAACGGTTCGCGGAGATACTCATGCGCAACTACGAATCGTTGCGTGCGGGCGAAAAAGAGGCCGTGCAGCAGCGTTACAGAGCGAAAATGTATCGTCTCAACGAACGCCGGACTTTCGCATCGCCCGACGGCTCGCGCTTCGAGGCGACCATCCGCGGCGTAAGACCTGCGGGCGAACTCGTCGTGGAGCATTCGGACGGCAGCGTGAAGGAATATCTGTTCAAGGAGATAGAGTTCGTGCTGTAAAAATGGCGATATTCGTGTTAATTAAATAACAACCGACCGAAAAAAGTTATATATTTGCATCGTAAAATAGTAAATAAACCTAATAAAAACATAAAAATTATGGCAAACGTACCTGCAAATCTCAAATACTCCGACGACCATGAGTGGTGCCGCGTGGAGGGCGAATACGCTTATATCGGAATCACCGATTTCGCACAGAGCGAATTGGGCGACATTGTTTTCGTAGACATTCCGACCGAGGGCGAAACCATCGCTGCGGGCGACGTGTTCGGAAGCATCGAGGCGGTGAAGACCGTAAGCGACGCATTCTCGCCTGTTTCGGGTGAGGTCGAGGAGATAAATCCGGCTATCGACGCCGACCCTTCGCTGGTGAACAAGGATCCGTATGGCGAGGGCTGGATGATAAAGGTCAAGATGTCCGCTCCGGAGGAGGTCGATGCTCTGCTGACCGCCGAGCAGTACGCTGCGCTTATCGAGAAATAAAAAGTTATGAAAAAGTTTATTGAAGCGGCATTCCGCCGTCGGCGGTTCTGCCTTTCGTATGCAGAGGTGGTCGTTATCGCTGCGGTGGCTGTCGTTATCGGCATACTCGTGAAATAACGGGAAGAGTACTAATTCAAATATTGATAAAATTATGTCAAAAGTTACAGTTGTCGGTGCAGGCATGGTAGGTGCAACCTGCGCCAATGTATTGGCTTGCCGCAGCATCGCAAGCGAGGTCGTTCTCGTGGACATCAAAGAGGGTCTTTCCGAGGGCAAGATGCTCGATATGTTCCAGGCTTCGGCTACTTCGGGCTACAAAACCAAACTGGTAGGCGTTACCGCTACCGATGCCGAGGGTTACAAGGCTACCGCGAATTCGGATGTCGTAGTTATCACTTCGGGTATTCCGCGCAAACCGGGCATGACCCGCGAGGAGCTGATAGGCATCAACGCAAATATCGTAAAGGGTGTGGTTGCCAATGCAATCAAATGGTCGCCGAAAGCGATTTTCGTCATCATCTCCAACCCTATGGATACCATGACTTACCTCGCACTCAAAGCGGCAGGCATTCCTAAGCGTCGCATCATCGGTATGGGCGGTGCTCTCGACTCGTCGCGTTTCCGCTGCTATCTGTCGAAGGCTTCGGGCGCAGGTATTCAGGATATCGACGGTATGGTAATCGGCGGTCACGGCGATACCACCATGATTCCGCTCGTATCGAAGGCTTCCATCAAGGGCGTTCCGGTAAGCAAACTCATCTCCAAGGCCAAACTGGCACAGGTCGCTGCCGACACTATGGTAGGCGGTGCTACGCTGACCAAGATGCTCGGTACTTCGGCATGGTATGCACCGGGTGCGGCAGGAGCATCGGTAGTGGACGCTATCGTGAACGACACGAAGGCCATCATCCCTTGCTCGGTATATCTCGAAGGCGAATACGGACAGAACGACATCTGCATCGGCGTACCGGTAGTACTCGGCAAGAAGGGTGTCGAGAAAATCGTTAAAATCGACCTCACGAAAGAGGAGGCTGCCAAGTTCGCCGAGTCGGCAGACGCTGTACGCAAGGTGAA
>CAZESW010000239.1:0-2862 GCA_964514795.1 uncultured Alistipes sp. | reverse complement strand
CGTCAACCAGCAGAACTTCTCGTTCGAGGATATTCTGGGAGTCAGCGGTGCTACCGGAGGCGGTGGCGGCGGACGACGCGGAGGAGTCGGCGAATATATGGTTCGTCAGCAGGACGGTGTGGCGCTCGTGAATTCGATAGGTCTGAACTATTCGGACGTATGGGGACGCAAGAAGAATGTCAAGTTCCAGGGCAGTTATTTCTTCAACAATACCTACACCAAGAACCTTTCGACCAACGATACATGGTACGAGGACCCTTCGCCTGCCGATACGCTCCACACCGAGGGCCGCTCGAAGATTACTAACAACAACCACCGACTGAATGCCCGTCTGGACTGGAAGATTTCTCGAAACCAGTCGCTCATGTCGCGTACCGGATTCAGTTATCAAGGCTACGACCCGACCAAGACTACCCTCGGCTATCAGTACGGACAAAGCGGATTGCTTTATCAGGACGACTATTCGACAAGCGACTATTACGGAATCAACTTCTCGGAGTTCCTCCAATATCGCGTGAAACTCGGCAAACCGGGTCGCACCATGACGGTGGACGGACGATTCAACTATCGCGACAATCACCGAAATCGCGAAACGTCGTCCAATCAGGCTGCCGCACTGCCTGCATCCGATGCTGGTTACAGCGGTTATGTGGACGAAATAGAATCGGGAGACTGGTCGTCGATAAAGGATATTGCAGGTATTTACGACCCGCTCTATCAATACGTTCACACTCCTACGAGAGTGTTCAATATCCGCGGAAGTTTCGTCTATAACGAGCCGATTGCGCAGAATATGCAGATGAGTTTCCAGTATCGTTTCGCCTACGACGATCAGGACAAACGGCAGAATGCTTACTATACGGACAGTGACTTCAATATTACCGAGCCGAACGAGCAGATGACGAACTCCTACCGCAGCGGCTACTGGACGCACCGCGTCGGTCCGGGTTTCAGATACTCGAAGAACAAGAATACGGTTATCGCCAACGTCTACTATCAGCGTTCGTCGCTCGATGGCAGAGTGATAGGCGGTCAGAGCGATGACATAAAGAAGACGTTCAACGACTTCACCTATTTCGGAATGGTCAATTTCGCGTTCAACCGCGAGAACTCGATTCGCATGTTCTTCCGTTCGGGCACGGACAATCCGTCGGTTACCCAGTTGCAGAATATCTTCGACGTATCGACTCCGCAGTATCTGAGCGTAGGTAACAAGGATTTGAATCCGGCATTCTCGCACCGAATCAATTTCCACTACATACACTCCAACATCGAGAAGGGCCGCACGTTCATGTGGATGTTCATGATGCAGCACCAGCAGGACTACATCTCGACCTCGACATATTACAATCGCGACGGTTTCGCGCTGCCGGAGAAGTTCGGCAACATGAACATTCCGACCCGCGAGGACGGAACTCCGTATAATCCGCAACGAATCACCTCCTACGAGAACATGGACGGATACTGGCAGTTACGGACGCACATGAGCCTCGGTTTGCCTCTGTCGTTCATGAAGTGTAATCTGAACCTGATGGCAGGTGTCAATTACAATATCATTCCGTCCGCAATCTATCAGTCGCTCGACGATATGATAGCCCATAAGTTCACGACCAATTTCGCGAAGAATATCGGTTACGACGCTTCGGTAACGTTGGGCAGCAACATTTCGGAGAATATCGACTTTACCCTTTCGTGGAACGGAACCTACAATCAGGCGTGGAATACCGCCGCAGCCAACAAGGGCAAGAACAACTATTTCAGCCACACGGCAGCGGGAACGCTGAAATGGGTGTTCTGGAAAGGATTTACATTCACGGCAAGTTGCTCGTATGTTCAGTACATAGGCTTTACCACCGATTACAACGAGAGTTATGTGCTGTGCAACCTCTATCTCGGTAAGAAATTGTTCCGCAACAATCGCGGCGAGATTCAAATCGGTGTGAACGACGTTGCCAATCAGAATACCGCATTCGTCCGCAATACCGGTTCGGGATATACGCAGAATCTGACTAACAGCGTCATAGGCCGCTATTACTGCGTGCAGTTCGTGTACAACCTGCGCCATTTCGGCAAACGCGGTTCGAAGGATACGAAAGATTATGACATCCAGGAGTCCAAAGGCGGTGTAGGAATGGGCAACACCAACAGCGGAATGCGCTTCGGACCTCCTCCGGGTGGCGGAAGATAGGAGGTAATTCAAAACAGACAGTACGATTCATTCGAATCGTACTGTCTGTTTTTGTTAAAGACCTTAACGCGGCAGTTCTCCCCTATTATAAGACTAACGGCTATTCTGACCGATATAAAATTTCGTCATCGCAAAGACCTGCATCCAAATTGCAGACGGATACCCGATATCGCTCTATGCAGGTCTGTGGCGATCTACCGCTGTTAAAATCAAGTATATGAATACTATTATCTACACAATGGTAGATTCCCACGTCGCCATGCTCCTCGGAATGACGTTTCTATTTATCTCTCACGGTATATCTAAAAAAATAAAGAGCGACCCTTTCGGGGCCGCTCTCCTCGCAATCTTACAAAACTAATAAAATCTACTTAACTTTCTTGACTTACTTGCGATATTGTACGGCTTTGCGTGCCTCTTTGGCGATACGATCGTCTACGCGGTAGAGTTTCTCAATCTGCAAAGGTTCGAGCACCTCGGCGAAAACGTAGATGTAACGCTGTTTCAGCGACGAAGCGTTGATGTCTTTCGACAATTTTGCTGCAATGACTTTCAGTGCGTTGTCGTTGGTCAAATCCTCTTTCTTCGTGCGGGCGAGTTTGTTGTCGGCTACTCGCGACATCTCCTTGCGGTATTCGCGATATACCGGTTCGAATTTGGCAGCCTGCGCATCG
>CAZESW010000238.1:0-2884 GCA_964514795.1 uncultured Alistipes sp. | reverse complement strand
GGTGAACTCGCCGGGGCTCGAACCCGGGACCCCAACATTAAAAGTGTTGTGCTCTACCTGCTGAGCTACGAATTCATCGTGCCAATAGGAGGTGTCCCTCGTTTTTGGTGGTGCAAAGGTAGACATTATTTTCATTATACCAAAATAATTTCGTATTTTTTATATCCAGGGCCGGATAATGGCCGATTATTATTGCCGAAAAGTTGGTTTGTTTGAGAAAAAATCTATATTTTTGTGTTCCGTTCGCGAAAGCGTACGTAATATAATACAGGTGCAAATATCTGTTTAGTCGGGGTGGCGTTTGCTGCTTCTGTTTTGTTTAACGAAAAATTACTACTATGTCAGAATTTAAGCCGACCGAATATAAGCTCGTATGCGTGGCTACCGGTACGGAATTCGAAGATGAAGGTTGGTCGCTCAACTGCCCGGAATGCAAGGAACCGTCGCTCATAAGGGCCGTTTATGCGAAAAAACAGTTGGAAGTAAGGGAAGACGACGGCGGACTCTACAAGTTCCGCGACTGGCTCCCGATGAAACGTGAACTCAAATGCGATGCGTCGCCGGTAACATACAAGAGCGAGGGACTGGCGAAGGCTCTCGGATTGGAGAATCTTTATATAACGTTCAACGGCTATTATCCGGAGAAGGGTGCGAACATGCAGACATGCTCGTTCAAGGAAACGGAGGCTTACAGCGTCTGCGCCCGTATGTCGGATGACTGCGACAAGGTGCTTGTCGTCGCTTCTGCGGGAAATACCGCGCGTGCATTCGCGAAAGTATGCTCGGACAACAATATAAAACTGCTCCTTTCAGTACCGGCGGACAATATCGACGCTTTGTGGTTCGATGCTCCGCTCAACGACTGCGTGAAACTGATTGCCTGCGAAAAGGGCGGCGACTATTTCGACGCTATCCATTTGAGCGACCTCGCACTGCGTTCGCCGAAATTCTATGCCGAGGGCGGTGCGAAGAATATCGCCCGCCGCGACGGTATGGCGACCACGGTGCTGTCGGCGGTTACGACTATCGGACGCATTCCGGACTACTATTTCCAGGCTGTCGGCAGTGGTACGGGCGCTATCGCGGCATGGGAGGCGAATATGCGATTGATAGAGGACGGACGCTACGGCGACAATCTGATGAAACTGATGGTTTCGCAGAACGCTCCGTTCCTGCCGATGTACGACGCATGGCGTGTGGATTCGCGCGAAATGCTGCCTTACGATGCCGACAAGGCACGTCGCGATGCCGAGATTATCAACGCCAAGGTGCTGTCTAACCGCAAACCGCCTTACGGAATCTGCGGCGGTCTGTACGACGCATTGAAGGCGACCGGCGGCGATGTGCTTATGGCAACCAATTTGCAGGCGCAGAAGGCGGCGAAACTCTTCCTTGAAACCGAGGGCATCGACATATATCCGGCACCGGCTATCGCACTCGCTTCGCTTGTCAAGGAGGTGAATGCGGGACATATAGACCCTAAGGCTACGGTTATGTTGAACATTACCGGCGGCGGCGAAGCCCGATTCAAGCAGGGCAAGACAATCTGGCATCTGCAACCGTCGATAGTATTCCCTCTTACGGCGACTGCGGACGAAGTAATCGCTAAAACGGAGGCACTTTTCGAATAAACTGCGTATGTACCCTATACGATTCAAACCGATACTGAAACAGCATATCTGGGGAGGTCAGAAACTCCTCGATATAAAGAAGGGGCAGTTTGCCAGAGCAGACCGCACGAAATGTTACGGCGAGAGCTGGGACGTTTCGGGGCTCGACGGCAATATATCCGTCGTGTCGAACGGTTTTCTGAAAGGCAACAATTTGCAGGAGATTATCGAGGTGTACATGGGCGACCTTGTCGGCGAATCGGTTTTTGAGCGTTATGGACTCGCGTTCCCGCTGCTGCTCAAATATCTCGACTGCAAAGACCGTGTTTCGGTACAGGTGCATCCCGACGACGAACTGGCTGCGGAGCGTCACGGGTCGTGCGGAAAAAGCGAAATGTGGTATGTCGTCGATGCCGAACCCGACTCGGAGATATTCATCGGCTTTAAAGATAAGAACATTACGCGCGAACAGTATATTGCGGCCGTGGCCGAAGGCAGGGTAGCGGAGATAATACAGCCGGTGAAGGTGAAACGCGGCGATGCGTTCTATATTCCGGCAGGCACGATTCATTCGATGTCGAACGGCGTATCGGTCGTGGAGATTCAGCAACCGGTCGATATAACGTATCGCATATTCGACTGGAACCGTGTGGATGCCAACGGCAATTCGCGCGAACTCCATACGGCGCAGGCTGTCGATGCGATAGATTTCGAATCCACCGCCGAGAGTTGCCGCCGAGCCTATACTCCGGAGGATAACAAGGCGGTCGAGATGGTCAAATGCGACTATTTCACGACCAATCTGCTTACGGTGAACGGTACGGCTGAACGCGATTACTGCAAACTCGACTCGTTCGTGATTTATGTATGCGTCGATGGCGAGGTCGCGATAGATGCCGACGGCAACGGAGAACGCCTCAAATCGGGCGAGGTAATCATGATTCCGGCAGAGGTCGGCGAAGTGTCGCTGACGGGTAAGGCGACCCTGTTGGAGTGCTATGTAGAGTAGTGAACCATAAAATAAGATGGCAATAATATAAAGACGTCATTATGAGTGGAGCGAAGAATCTAATTCCAACAGATTCTTCGCTTCTTCTTTTCCCTCCTTGTCCGACATTGCATTCAAATGTCCACGCAATTCCCCAATCTGCAACAAACAAAATTACGGTTCAAGGCGTCCGGCTATTGGATATAAATTTTGTTTTGCAGAACTTTGCGACTGAAAATAAGTGTAAATTTTGCGACAATACCCCGATTGAGTGTTGCGTATTCGG
>CAZESW010000237.1:1518-2904 GCA_964514795.1 uncultured Alistipes sp. | reverse complement strand
TTCGAGGCGAACGACGACTGCACTCCGTACCGCACCATCGAGCGCGACGGAAAGTATGTCAAGAACTGCATCTACTTCATCGACAAGTTCGCCGAGGATTTGAAGCATCCCGAGCAGTTGAGCGACTCGGCACGTATAGTGCGCATAGCGCTTGTCGTACACTTCGTAGGCGACATGCACTGTCCGGAGCACATCCGCTATCCGGAGGACCAGACCATCGGCTACTACGACGTGAAGTTCAACGGCAAGGATATACGTTTCCACACGCTGTGGGACGGTCTTGTGCTCTCCATCAAGCGCCCGTGGAGTTTCACCGACACGGCGTATCTGCTCGACATCTGCTCGCCGAAGGAGATTGCCGAAATCACGGCAGGCAATCATTGGGACTGGGGTGCAGAGACTGCCCGTACTTCGCGTCCGATACACGAGGTTAAGGAGGGAGCCGTGCTCGGCATGGACTACATCCTCGACAATCTCGACCTCACCGAGTCGCAAATCCGCAAAGCGGGATACCGTCTGGCGAAGTTGCTGAACAAGATTTTCGGGTAAGGGGCCTTTCCTGCCTTTCGACAACTTGGGCGGGAATAAAATATAAAGTAATTAAGGTTAGCGGCAGGGAGATATCCCCTGCCGCTTTAAGGTTTTTAAGGCACCTAATGATTCCCGCCACCATCGGCGACATTATCCACTTTAACCACCTTCTCTACCTTAATCACCTTATCCTATCGCCGCCTGCTATCACGCACCGCCGCCCAGTGCCACGTCCAACACCATCATCAGAACAAACCCCACAGCAAAACCTATGGTCGCGAGATTGGAGTGGTCGCCGCTGTGGGTTTCGGGTATCAGCTCCTCGATAACCACATATATCATCGCCCCCGCGGCGAATGCGAGCAGATATGGAAACACCGTTATCAACTGTTCGATAAGCAGAATCGTCACGACTGCCGCGACGGGTTCGACGACACCCGACAATGCCCCGTACATCAGAGATTTGCCGCGCGAATTGCCGTTCGACCGCAGCGGTAGCGAGATTATCGCCCCCTCGGGAATGTTCTGAATCGCAATTCCCATCGAAAGCGCGAACGCCCCGGCTGCGGTAACGCCCGCCTGTCCCGACAGCGCCCCCGCAGCCACGACGCCGACCGCCATTCCCTCCGGAATATTGTGGAGCGTAACGGCGAGCACGAGCATCGTCGAGCGTCCGAATTTAGTTCGGATGCCCTCGGGCCTGTCGCTGCCGACGTGAAGGTGCGGCGTAACCACGTCGAGCAGAAGCATGAATCCTATGCCCGCCATGAATCCGACAGCCGCAGGAAACCATGCCGGAACGTTCATCTCCGCCGACTCTCCGATAGCGGGAATCAGCAGCGACCACACCGACGC
>CAZESW010000237.1:0-1418 GCA_964514795.1 uncultured Alistipes sp. | reverse complement strand
ATGGTGCCGACATCCTGCTGACGCCACAGGTCGCGAACCTTCTTCTCGCCGTACATGCCGAGCATCCGCGAGTTGATGCTTATCTTCACCGGCTCCTCGCTGCGGTTGAACATGCCGACAGCCAGCGAACCGTCTTCGAGATGCTTGACGTAAATCACCTGCTTCTCGCCCTTGCGCCATACAGGCACGCAGTGGCTGCCGAGCGGGTCCTGATTCACCTCTATCACCTCGTCGTTGGTGAGCAGCGACTTGGTGAAATCGTCCAGACGCGCCATGTCGCAGCCGATAAGCAGCGGCGACGAGAGCAGCGCCCACAGACTTATATGGGTGTACTGTTCGTCGGCGGTGAGTTTCGTATAGTGGAGTTTCGGACCCCAGCCGACCAGACCGACGACGAGCATGTCGGCATCGGGCCATGCGCCCGGACGGCAGAACGGCGCCCACTTCTCCTGCGAGAATCCGATTTTCGAGATGCTGCCCCAGTTGTCGCGGATGTCGCCCGTCGTGCGCCAGCAGTCGCTGTACTTCATCCATGTGAATGCGTCGGCTACGGGAGCGTTGTTCGAGAGGCTAAACACGATGTCGCGGTCGAGCGAACGCAGGGCATCGTGCATCTCCTTCGTGTGGTAGATGCTCTGCGGCTTCCAGTCGTATTTGAGGTAGTCCACCTCCCACTCTTCCCACTGCTTCACGTCGTTTTTCACGAACGAGTATTTTCCGAGCAGCCGAACCTCCTTGCGGTACTCCATATATCGGCCCTCAGGCTTGGTATAGCGGTAGTTCTCGTTTATCAGGCCGTCCTTAATCCACTGGTTCACGCCGTCGGGATTGTCGGAGTAGCAGCCGATATGAGCCGCATACGTACCTATCCACGGTGCGGAGTAGATGCCGAGTTTCAGGCCGAGGTCGTGCACCTCGCGCGTCAGAGCCTTCATGTCGGGGAACTTGGTGTTGGTCTGTATCGCATTGTACTTTCCGCCGCGGCAACCCTGCCAGCCGTCGTCGATGTTGATATACGTCCAGCCGTGATTGACAAGTCCCGACGACACCATCGCCCGTGCCGACGAGAGCACCTGCTCCTGCGTGACGTCGCGACCCCAGCAGTTCCACGAGTTCCAGCCCATCGGCGGCGTCAGCGCGATACGGTCGCCCACGACGATACGCAGTTCGCGCGAATAAGCACCCTTGTCGTTGGTCGCCGTAATCATCACGCGGTACGTACCTTCCGTCTTCACCGAACCGGTGATGCGGCCCGTCGCCTTGTCGAGTTTCAGCCCCTTCGGCAGACCCTCGGCGGCGAATGTCATCGGACGGTCGCCCGTAGCCGCAACGGTATACAGACATTTCGAACCCGGACGCAGACCGAACACCTTCGCGCCGTTGATACGCGGAGTCGCGGCAGGTTTCGGAGTCAGAAT
>CAZESW010000236.1:0-2915 GCA_964514795.1 uncultured Alistipes sp. | reverse complement strand
ACCCGCCATGAACTTAGGCTGGTTGGCGATGATACCTACGCTCTGACCGTTGAAACGCGCGAAGCAGGTGATGATGTTCTTGGCATAAGTAGCAGCCGATTCGAGATATTCGCCGTCATCGACGATGGCGCGGATAACCTCGTACATATCGTAGGCCTGGTTAGGATTCTCAGGGATAATTTCGTTGAGCGAATCCTCCAAACGGGCGATATTGTCGGTGCACATTGCGAGAGGCGCATCCTCCATATTGTTCTGCGGCATGTAGGAGATGAGTTTCTTGATGAGGTCGATACCCTCCTCCTCGGTGTCTACCGCGAACTGTGCGACACCCGACTTGGCGGTGTGAACCACTGCGCCTCCGAGCTGCTCCTGCGTAACATCTTCGCCGGTAACGGTCTTAACGACCTTAGGACCGGTAAGGAACATGTTCGAGGTCTCCTTCTTCATGATGATGAAGTCGGTCAGGGCCGGAGAGTAAACCGCACCGCCGGCGCAAGGGCCGAAGATAGCGGAAATCTGCGGGATAACGCCCGAAGCCATCACGTTGCGCTGGAAGATGTTGGCATAGCCCGCCAAAGCGTTGACACCCTCCTGGATACGTGCGCCGCCCGAGTCGTTCAGACCGATGCATGGAGCACCGTTGCGCATAGCCATATCCATCACCTTGCAGATTTTGTCCGCCAAAGCGAGCGACAGCGAACCTGCCGTAACGGTGAAGTCCTGTGCGAAGACATAGACCAGACGGCCGCCAATCGTACCGTAACCGGTAACGACGCCGTCGCCGAAGGTATGCTTCTTCTCCATTCCGAAATCGTAGCAGCGATGGGTTACGAACATGTCGAACTCCTCGAAACTGCCCTCGTCGAGCAGCATCTGGATACGTTCGCGGGCAGTGTACTTGCCCTTGTCGTGCTGCTTGTCGATAGCCTTCTGGCCGCCACCCATACGAGCCGTCTCGCGGTTCTCGATGAGTTTGTTGATTTTATTCTGAATTTCGCCCATAGTATTTTATTTGTTTTTGTTCTCGCACAACTCGGTGAGGATACCCTGCGTCGATTTCGGGTGAAGGAATGCGATGGTCATATTGTCGGCACCCTTGCGCGGAGCGGCGTCGATAAGACGAAGGCCCTTCTCCGAAGCATCAGCCAACTGCTCCTCGATATTCTCGCAGGCAAGTGCCATGTGGTGGATACCGATACCGCGGTTCTCGATGAATTTGGCAATCGTGGACTCCTCGCAGGTAGGTTCGAGAAGTTCTATCTTGGTCTGACCGAGCATGAAGAATGCAGTACGCACCTTCTGGTCGGCAACCTCTTCGATTTTGTAACATTTAAGACCCAGAACGTTTTCCCAGTAAGGAATCGCTTCGTCAAGGCTCTTCACGGCAATGCCGAGATGCTCAATGTGAGATACTTTCATAATGAAATAAAGTTTTTAAGTGTTTTATTGTTTAGTGTTTACAGATTTTTTAAATCAAATCCTTGCAAAAATACGGTTTTCATTTGAAAATAAAAACTATTCCGGAACATTTTTCACCTGTGCGGAACGATTTCTCCATTTCGTGAACATTCGTTTGGAATTCACGCAAAATTGGCGTATTTTCGCAAGTTGTAACGGATTCCGCACTGCATGAAACTGTTGTACTCCATAATTCTGACCCTGTCGCTCTGCATGACCGCCCATGCGCAGAATCTCGCCATAGGCGAGCGCACGCCGTCGATGCATCTGAAATTCCGCCACTGGGTAAACGGCCATGTGCCGCCGGAGTGCGAATACACCTACATCGGGTTCGTGCATTCGGCGAGTATTCCGTGCATAAACGGAATCGAGCACGTCGAGAGAATCATCGCCGGGAAGGAGAACATGCGGCTGCTGGTCCTGACGCAGGAGCCGGAGGAGCGGATGAGCGCATGGCTGGGACGGCTCGCGGAGGGTCGGTCGGGTGTAGCCTGCGACTGCGAATACTCGTTCCGCAGTTTCGGCGTGAATTATGCACCGTTCGGCGTGATAATCGACAGCAAAAGCCGTGTGCTGTGGTTCGGCAATCCGAAGCAACTGACCGAAGAATATTTACTGAAACTAACCGATAACAGAAAGACAAAATGTCGTTCACGAAAATAGACCATTACGAGAAAGAGTATCGCGACACGCACCACGATAGCGCGCTGAACGTTACCGACGGTGTGGAAGACCAGCCGATAGTGAATCCCTATTTCGTACGCAAGAAGCGCAGGATACTCACTACCGACGAATACGTGCAGGGAATTCTCGACGGCAACATCACGATTCTGTCGCAGGCGATAACGCTCATCGAGAGCAACAATCCCGACAACTACGCACAGGCGCAGGAGATTATCGAACGCTGTCTGCCCTACTCCGGCAAATCCGTCCGAATAGGCATCACCGGCGTACCGGGTGCCGGGAAATCGACTTTCATCGAGGCGATAGGCAACATGGTTACGTCGTTGCATCACAAGTTGGCGGTACTGGCGATAGACCCGAGTTCGGAACGCAGCGGAGGTTCGATTCTGGGCGACAAGACGCGAATGGAGAGCATTTCGGCGAATCCCGACGTCTTCATCCGTCCTTCCCCGTCGGCGGGTTCGCTCGGAGGTGTGGCACGCAAGACCCGCGAGACAATCGTACTCTGCGAGGCTGCGGGCTTCGACGTGATATTCATCGAAACGGTCGGTGTCGGACAGTCGGAGACCGCCGTACACTCGATGGTGGACATGTTCCTGCTGTTGCAGATTTCGGGTGCCGGCGATGAATTGCAGGGCATCAAGCGAGGAATCATGGAGATGGCGGACATGATGGTAATCACCAAAGCCGACGGCGAGAACATCCACAAGGCCGGACTTCATGATAAAGGGCACCAGGGTCTGCGATCTTGTCCGCGTCCTGATGAGACTACC
>CAZESW010000235.1:0-2927 GCA_964514795.1 uncultured Alistipes sp. | reverse complement strand
CTGCGGCGATACCGATAAGTGCCTGCGGGCCGTAGATGCAGAATCCCGCCATCGCGAGTACGCAGATAAGCACAAGCGGATGTATGTCGTTAGGCAGCAGGTAGAAAGCCGTCATAAATACTGCCGTGCCGAGCATGCAGAACACGCAGGTACGGTGCGCACGGCCGGCGAAGATTTTATCGGTCGCCCATCCGGCGAAGAGCATGCCGACGATACCGAAGATTTCGAATATCGCCACGGTCCATCCTGCATACGAATAGGACATGTCGCGGGCCTCGGTGAGGAATTTCGGACCCCAGTCGAGAACCGAGAAACGCACGACGTAGACGAAGAAGTTCGCAACGGCGAGAATCCATATCAGACGGTTGCGATAGACCTTCTCGCGCACGAAACGTTTGTACTCGGCAGGGTCGGTGTCGTCGTCGATAGACGTTTTGGTATTTTCGAGTTCGGGCAGACCGACCGATTTAGGCGTATCGCGCAGGAACGCGAACAGACCGAGCGCACCGGCAAGCGCGATAAGAGCCGGCAGCCAGAAGCACCACTGCCATGCTCCCGCATTGGTCGTCAGCGAAACGATGCTCTGCATAGCCTTCGCCTGCACCTGCGGCATTCCCGTATCGGCGGCAATCCGCTCGGCGGACATCGACTTGTCGCCTGTAACGAGATTCTTCACCGTCATATAGTTGGCATGGTCGAACGTGAACACCTGCTGCTCCAAACTGCCCGATTTGTAGTTCGGTTTGTAGGCGTAATCGACGTAGGCAATCGTCTTGTCGCCCTCGTCCACGATATTCAGCCCCGTAACCTTGGCGATACGGATATCCGATTTCTTGACATCCTCCTTGAAATTGGCGGCCAGATAGTTGCGCGTCATCTTCTCGACGGCTGCGCTGTTGTTGCTGAGGTCGCTGCCCAGGTGTCCCATGATGAAACCGCACAGAATCGCGAGCAAACCGGCACCGATGGAGTGCGAAGTGTTCCAAATCGACATTTTGGTCGCCAGTTCATGCGGCGGAATCCAGTGCGAGAGCAGACGGGCGCACGGAGGGAAGCCGCTGCCCTGAAATACGTTGTTGAGCACCAGCAGCACACCGAACGCCACGACGAGCGAGTGAGGCGCGATACCGATTTCGATGCCGAGAATGCGCGGAGCGAATCCGAATGCGAGGCTCGCCAATGCGCATAGCAACAGACCCATCGACATGTGGTAGCGGGCGTTCATGCGGTCGGCGATAAGTCCGTTCGCGAAACGCGAAAATCCGTATACCAGTCCGACAATCGACAGGATGATACCGAAACTCGTGTTCGAGATTCCGTATTCGGCGGCAAGACCCGGCATTGCGAACGAGAAGTTCTTGCGCACGAAGTAGAACAGCGCGTAACCAATCATCGTAACGATAATCGTGCGCCATTGCCAGTATTTGAATTTTGAAGTTTGTTCAGCAGTCATGGTCGGTTGATGTTTCGATTATTTATGCGCTTCGGCAATCAGTTCGCCGAGCACTTCGATGCTGTCGCAAATCAGGTGCGGCTGTTTCGGTGCGGCATCGGCCACTTCGAGCGTCGTCTCGCCCGAAAGGACGAGCACTCCGAAGGCATTGGCATTGTGCGCCATCTCGATATCGGTATAGATACGGTCGCCGACCATCGCGATTTCGTCCGATTGCAGGCCGTAGCGGTTCACGATACCCGACAGCATGTTCGGGTCCGGCTTGCCGAGCGTAATATCCGGCTGACGTCCGGTGGCGTGGGTAAGGCATGCGCAAATCGAACCGCAATCGACCAGCACGACCTTCTGGTCGGTCGGACATACGCGGTCGGGATTGGTCGCGATATAAGGCACACCCTGCGAAATCCACCATGCGGCACGGCACAGACGGCTGTAAACGAGTGACATATCGAATGCTGCGACAATTACGTCCGGAACATCGTTCGGGTCATCAGCGGTGGATTCGAATCCCGCCTTCTCGAACTCCGAAATCATCGACGGCGTGCCGAGCAGGAACAGACGCTTCGCCTGCGGGTAGTTGGTCTTGATGTAGTCGATGGTGGCGAGAGCCGTCGTGTACATCTCCTCCTCCGTAGCGGCGATGCCCATGTTTTCGAGTTTGTGGAGGTAGTCGGCGATACATTTCGACGGATTGTTGGTGAGGAACGAGTAGTTCACGCCCTGGCCCTTCAAGCCTGCGAGGAACGGTTTCGTGAACGGGAACAGCGACATTCCCATATAAATCGTTCCGTCCATGTCGAGCGCGACGTGCTTGATTTTGCGCAGACGCGCCATAAGTTCATCGTGCGAGTAAATCGAACGATATTTGTTGAATTCTGACATAATGCGTTTATTGTGTTAGTAAATTTTTTCCGTTTTGCGGCAATGCCCGCTTATTAGTTGTAAAAGTAGCAATATTTTTTCGTTTTACAAAATATCGGCGAAATATCCCGCCGTTCCGCGCCCCAATCGGAAAGCAAAAGATACAAAACGAAAGGCGGAAAAGTTGCGAGCGTTAAGGTAATTAAAGTCTTTAAAGTCATTAAGGTCGTTAAGACTTTATGCCCGACACCAAATGTTGTCGGGCAATCCTAACAACCTTACAGCGGCACCCCCGTCCTCCACCACATAAAGAAGACGACACCCTTTTCGGGATGCCGTTTATCTGGAAATGGCGGATTTGCAAGGCTTGCGAGATATTTTGATGCGGAGCACAAAAAAAAGCAGACGCCGAAGCATCTGCTTTTTATCTCAAAAATCGTTTCGGAGTGAGGAATTTCAAGGCTTGCGAAGATTTTTAATGCGGAGCATACTTTGCGTATGTGAGCAATTAAAAATCGAGCATAACGCGGAAATTACCGCTCCGAACAATTTTTGTCTTACATTTTCTTGCCGACGTTAGTCTTCTTCGCAACCTTTGCAGCCGAAGCAGCCT
>CAZESW010000234.1:0-2934 GCA_964514795.1 uncultured Alistipes sp. | reverse complement strand
CCCAAAGCAGATGCGCTAACCGGGCTGCGCTACACCCCGAACTGTTTTGCGATGCAAAGGTAGACAAAAAAAGTATAATTCCAAACTTTTTCGCATTTTTTATTGGCAATATTTTCTCGTCCGTATGCGTCGGAGGCGCGATATTGCCGTTGCAATGGTCCTGCTCCGGATTTAAAATTTTGTCTTTTTATTTGGTTATCAAAAACTTTTTGCTTATATTTGTTGAACATAATCTATTAAATTCTATTTTTATGAATGGCAAAGTAAAATGGTTCGATAGCAAGAAGGGCTACGGATTCATTCTCGGAGAAGACGGCAAGGAAATCTTCGTACACTTCACGGGAATCGTTAAGGACGGTTTCAAATCACTGGACGAGGGACAAGCTGTCGAGTTCGAAATCGGTAACGGAGCGAAGGGCGAGCAGGCAATCGACGTAAAGGTCGTTTCCAATAAATAATAGGCATTCGAACGTATGGAAATGCAGGTTCGTCCGTCGAATCTGCATTTTTTTGGTACAACGTAACGAAATAAATATTATATTTGCACCGCAAAACAGTTCGGGGTGTAGCGCAGTCCGGTTAGCGCGCCAGCTTCGGGAGTTGGAGGTCGCTGGTTCGAATCCAGTCTCCCCGACAAAGAAGAGCCGTTGTCATTCAGACGACGGCTCTTTCGTTTTCTAAGGACCTTAAAGGCTTTAACGTTTCTAAGGTCTCTAAGGTCTTAAACACGAAAACACGACCGGCCATATAAAGGTCGGTCGTGTTTTTTACTTTCCATAACCTATTTCTGGAACTGCATCGTGTAGTTGCGCAGCCAACGGAGGGCGAACGGCGGAAGGACGAGGCAGAACGGGATGAAAATCTTGTTCCACCAGTCGGGAACCACGCAGCGACGACCTTTCCACAGGGCTTTCAAGCCACGACGGGCACACGACTGGGGCGACATAAGCGCGCCTATGCGCAGCCCTATACCCTGCCAGTGCTTGGTAAGTCCGTAAAGGTCGGTTGCGATGCCTGCCGGGCACACTGCCGTAACGCGTACACCCTTGTCGCGAACCTCCTTGGAGAATGCGACCGAGAAACTTTTCAGATAAGCCTTGCTTGCACTGTACAGCGACAATCCCGGAAACGGCATCCATATCGAGAACGACGACATATTGAGAATATATCCGCCGCCACGTTGCGCCATATCGTCCGCGAACAGACGGCACAGCAGCGTATTGGTTATGTCGTGAAGCAGTATCGTCTTCTTGATGCGTTCGTTCGGCGTATTGCAGATGTCGCAGAACGAGAACATGCCGGCATTGTTTATCAGCACGTCGATAACGAAACCCTGCGATTTCGTCCATGCAAACAACTCCTCCGCAGCATCGAGAGTTGCCAAATCGCGGGCGACGACGGTAACCGAAACGCCGAATCGCGACTCGATGTCCGCTGCGACCTCTTGCAAAAGAGCCTCGGTCTGGCTGACGATTACCAGATTATAGCCCAGCGCAGCCAACTGTTCGGCATAGCAGCGACCTATGCCCGTAGAAGCACCCGTAACGAGCGCCGTTTTCGAACCCTTTGCGACCTCTCCGCGTTTCATTCCGACTACTTGATTTTCTTCAACTCCTTCCACAATTTGTCCGGAATCTCGCCCGCACAGTTGTGGCAGCACTTCATATCGACCGAGTACATTCGCGCGATGCAGTAGTCGCGGTGGTCGCAGCCCGAACGGGTCGATGCGTCGCCCGCTTTCAGTTTATTGACGAATGCAGGGTCATTGACGAGCGCACGGGCCATCTGTACCATTTCGAATCCTGCGTCGAGGACCTTCTCGATACCCTCACGCGAAACCAGTCCGCCGACATAAACGAGCGGGCCTTTCAGTTCGGCACGGAATTTCTTGGCATTTTCCAGGAAGAAGCACTCCTCGAAATCGTATTGCTTAATCATCCAGTCGCCGAAAAGATTCACGACGACCTTCTGCGGCAGCGACGGCCACCACGGCATATAGTAACTCATGGTCTTGGTCGGGATGCGTCCACGCATAACCGCCATCGGGGCTTTCGACACGAAACCGGAGGTAAGCACGATGCCGTCCACGTTGAATTTTTCGATTTCCTTGGCGATTTCGATGGATTCGGGAATCTCGATACCGCCCTTGAAACTGTCCTCCATATTGTGCTTCACGAGCACCGCCATACCGCACTTCTCGGCCGCTTCGCGCACCTCTTCGAGGCACATTTTCATGAAGCGCATACGGTTTTCGAGCGAACCGCCGAATTCGTCGCGGCGGTGGTTGGTATATGGCGAGAGGAACTGCGAAATCAGATAACCGTGTCCGGCGTGAACCTCTACGCTGTCGAATCCCGCTTCGTGGGCGGTAATCACAGCCTTGCCGAAATCCTTGGCGAACTCCGTGCACTCGCTGCGGCGCATACCGCGGACGAATGTAGGCGAATAGAGGTTGAATCCCGTGGATGCTCCGACAGGGAAGCAGCCCGCAGTGAACCAGTGCGTCATATTTCCGCAGTGTCCGATTTGGATACCTGCTGCGGCACCCTCGTTATGGATAGCGTCGGTAATATCTTTGAGTGCTGGAACGATTTCGTCGCGCAGCCACAGCTGCGAGTTGAACGAAATGCCGCTGCGATTGACGGATGCGTATGCCAGCGTGGTCATTCCGACGCCGCCTTTGGCTACGCTGACGTGGTAGTCCTTCAATTTCTGGGTCGGGCCGAAGTCCTTGCCCATGGATTCGAACGCGGCCGAACGGATAGTACGGTTACGCAGCGTTACCTTTCCTAATTTATAGGGGGTGAAGAGTTTCGACCCCTCCAACGATTTTTTCTCCTCCATAATGCGGATATGCTAATATATGAACGGTATCATTCTTTTGCGTTTCAGCGAACGGAATTCGTCGCCGAACTCTTTCTCGTAGCGTTTGTA
>CAZESW010000233.1:0-2950 GCA_964514795.1 uncultured Alistipes sp. | reverse complement strand
CTTCCACATTTTCTTACAAGACGCACGAAAACACTTTCCGTATGTATGTCGTTAGGCGTCATGGCCTATTGACCATACAAAAATAATAGATTTATTTGAAATAAAGAAGGTGCGGAAATATATTGCTTTTTTATTTGACCTTTTCGTTGAGCCGGTACTGCCGCGAAAATATTAGCGACTTTAACGACCTTAAAAAAACAAACGTCCGAGGTGTTCTCCTCGGACGTTGTCTTTTATGCAGGCAAAGCCTATCCCAGTATCATGAACAATATCGGAATGGCGATGCCGATAAGCAGTTCTATGCCGCCGCGACCCGAAAGTCCGTGCTTGCCCTTGACCATGACGAGTCCCGTGATGACAATGGTTACGAGCGACAGCAGGAAGATGTCCGAAAACCAGGTCCACAAGTGGCTCGGATTGTAATGCAGGCGGTTTATCGCGCTGATTACCGGACGTTTCTTGACGGATTCGTATATCGCCGCACCGGTGTTGCGGTTCACGAGCAGCGACGAGCCGCCGCGGATGAATACCTTGAACGACTCAGCATCGAAATCGTAAACTGCGGTGAAATTGTCGGCCTCGCCCCACTGTTCGAGCAGCGAACGAGCGTAGTCGTCGTCCACCTCCCCGGGTATGCTCTCTATCGTGTAGCGGTGCTGCTCGATGCTGTAATTGGCGTTGAAATCGCTCTTGTGGTTGAGCATGAAGCCCGACGCCGCATAGACGAGCAGTGCGCCCGAAAATACATACGACAAATCGCGATGCAGAGTGCGGCTCCAACGGCGCACCGAATTCATAATCTCTTTCATGCCGAAAGACGAAGCGTTAAATTACAGAATCTTGTAACTGTTTGCCACGACGTAGAACACCGACAGATAGTTCTTGCCCTCCTTGGCGTTACGCTCGGCGATACGCTTGCGGAAGTTCTCGATTTTCTGCTGGTCGGTGTTGCCCTGGTCGCCTCGTGCAGCCGATTCGGTCTCGCAACCGCCGTGTCCGCCGCCGTTACCGTTCTTGATGCGCTCCTCCCAGTTTTTGAGGTAGGTTTCGTCGATGCGGGTCTCTTTGAGAATGCCCGTTACCTCTACCGGCTCGTTCACTACGTCGTCCTTGAATGCTCCGGTCGCCTTGCTGCTCTCGACGCGCAGCAGTCCTTTCGCCGAGCGGAGGAACATCTTGCGGCCTCCGTGGCTGCAAATGTGGGAGCAAAGACCGCTGACGGTAATCTCCGTGCCTACATACTGTTCGCCGTCGGCGAGAATCTGGTCGATTTTCATCGATTGAGCCGATGCACTTGCGGTAGCGAATATCGCCATTACGACAGCTGCCGCCAATCCCAAAAGTTTTTTCATCTCTTTTATAGTTTTTTGATAAGTTGCTATTTCGTGATAAAGATACGAACTTTTTATCGAAAAATTGCTCTTTCGCCTCAGATTTTCTTTTTCTTCGCCCGGTTCTCGCCGATTGCGGCTGCATTTTCGTGTCCCCACCGCATCAGTCCTTCGAGGTGCGGCATCAGCGAATCGCCCAGTTCGCTCAAACGGTATTCGGTGCGCGGAGGAACTTCGGGGTAGATGCTTCGGGTTATCAGTCCGTCCGATTCGAGCGTGCGCAGTGCATCGGCGAGCATCTTTTCGGAAATCTGCGGTATCGTTCGGTAGAGGTCGCCGAACCGCATGACTCCGTGTTCGTGGAGCGTTACGAATACGGCAAGCACCCACTTGTTGCCGAGATATTCTATCGCCGCCGCTGCGGGACAATAGCCCGAATCCAGATTTTTCATGATTTCCTCCTCCTGCAATCCGCTCTCCGCCAGTATCGCTAACTCCGGCGTAAGTTTCTGATATTAAATATAGTTATTGGTTGTTCAAGGCGTGTTTTATACCTTCGTACCGACAAAATTACTATTTTTTGCACAAACATCGTACATTATGGAGTTATTGCATTTTACGGGGCAGGTCTGGCGGCCGCCCTACGAGGCGTTGTCGCAGTTGTTGCAGGTAACGTCGGGCTGTACATACGCCAAATGCCGTTTTTGCAGCCTTTATCACGGAACGCCGTTCCGCCTCTCTCCGCGTGAGGAAATCGAGGCGGATTTGGCGGTCATACGCCGGTATCAGCCGCGAGCGCGACGGATTTTCCTGACGGGAGCCAATCCGTTCGCATTGAGTGCCGGACGGCTTTACGACATCGCCATGCTGATTCGCGATTACATTCCGCGATGCGTCTCGATAGGCTGTTTTTCGCGGATTACCGATATTTCGCCCAAAAGCGTCGCCGAATTGCGCGAACTGCGGGCTGTCGGATTCGACGGCATAAGTATCGGCGTCGAATCGGGCGACGACGAAGTGCTCGCCCGCATGAACAAGGGCTATTCGTCTGCCGATATTGTCGGGCAGTGTTCCAAACTCGACGAGGCTGGTATCGAATATCACGTCGTCTATATGACGGGGCTCGGCGGCGCGGGTGCGGGCGAACGAAATGCCGCGGCGACTGCGGCGATATTCAACCGTCTGCATCCCGGAATCGTGAACTGCGTTTCGCTGACGCTGTTTCCCGAATCGCCGCTCGGTGCCGATGTCGCCGAGGGCAGGTTCACCGAGGCTTCGGAGATGGAGCGCGTCCGCGAACTTCGGCGGTTCGTGGCAGACCTCGAAATCGAAACGACGCTGCTCGCCGATACCGTTTCCAATGCCGTTCCGCTCGTCGGACGACTGCCCGGCGACAAAAGCCGTATGCTTGCCGAACTCGACGATGCTGTTGCCCACGGCGACGAAGCCTCGCTGTCGCGATACAGGAGCGGTATAGTGTCGCTGTGATTTAAGGCTGAACATTGGTCCGAACCGATATTTTTCGTAACTTTGCGACGGATATGAAATGCAGTCGTGTAATATACGGAGCGATAATGCTGGCGGCATACCTTTGCTGGATGCTGTCGGCGACATGCTTC
>CAZESW010000232.1:0-2957 GCA_964514795.1 uncultured Alistipes sp. | reverse complement strand
CTTCTCGACGGTATCGACAGCCTCGGAGAGCAGTTCGGCAAGCCCCGCGCCGTAAAAAATATTGTCGCCGAGAACCATGCAGACTGCATCGTTGCCGATGAACTCTTCTCCGATGATGAATGCCTGCGCCAGTCCGTCGGGCGAAGGTTGTTCGGCATACGACAGCCGCACTCCGAATTCCGAACCGTCGCCGAGCAGACGGCGGAACGACGGCAGGTCGTCAGGAGTGGAAATCACGAGTATATCCCTGATTCCGGCGAGCATAAGCACCGAAATCGGATAGTAAACCATCGGTTTGTCGTATATCGGCAGCAACTGTTTGCTGACGCCCTTGGTTATAGGGTATAATCTCGTGCCGCTTCCGCCGGCGAGTACGATGCCTTTCATTGTGTTGCTTTTTAGAGATTTATCTCTCTTTCCGTTAAATTCGCATTCGGATATGCATAAAAACATTCAAAGGTAATAAAAAAAAGCCCAATCGCCAAGGATTGAGCCTTTTATTTTGGATAGCGCCCGCCGTTTTATGCGTGCAGACGCGCTTTGACGTTCTCCGTCGCACGACGCAGAAGTTCGGCCGGGCAGCACAGCGTAATGCGGATGTATCTGCGGCCCTCGCTTCCGAAGATTCCGCCAGGAGTTAGGAATACGTCGCATTTGTCCATAACCTCGTCCGAGAATGCGAAGCAGTCACCCTCGTAATCCTCCGGAATTTCGGCCCAGATGAACAATCCCGCCTGGTGCGGACGGTATTTGCAACCGAGTGCGTCGAGCAGTGCATAACCCTCTTTTTCGCGCTCGTAATATATCGCGTTGAGTTCGTCGAACCACTCGTCGCCGAGCGACAATGCAGTCTCCGCAGCGGCCTGAATAGGGTAGAACATACCCGTATCCATGTTGCTCTTGAATGACAGAATCGAGTCTATCCACTCTTTCTTGCCGACGATTACGCCGACACGCCAGCCTGCCATCGAGTGTCCCTTGGACAGCGAGTTCATCTCCATCGCAACGTCTTTTGCACCATCTACTGCCATGATGCTGATAGGCTTGCTGCTGTTGCGGATAAAACTGTACGGGTTGTCGTGGATAATCAGTATGTTGTGCTTCGCTCCGAATGCGATGATTTTTTCGAACAAATCTTCGGTCGGCATCTGTCCCGTCGGCATGTTCGGATAGTTCACGAGCATGATTTTCACTCCCTCGACACCCTCTTTCTCGATTGCGTCGAAATCGGGCAGGAATCCGTTCTCCTTGTTGAGCGCGTACGGCTGCATGACGCCGCCCGAAAGTCTTACGGCTGCACTGTACGTCGGATAACCAGGGTTCGGAACGAGAACTTTGTCGCCTTTGTTCAGGAACGTCATGCAGATGTGCATGATTCCCTCTTTCGAACCGATGAGCGGCAGAACTTCGCCGTTGCTGTCGAGTTTCACTCCGTACCAGCGGTCATACCAGTCGGCGAATGCCTTGCGCAGAAGCGGAGTACCGTTGAACGGCATATATTTGTGAACGTCGGGGCGCTGCGCTTCCTGTGACAGACGGTCGATAACTGCCTGTGCTGGTGGAAGGTCGGGACTGCCCATTGCGAGCTTGATGATTTGACGGCCGGTCGAAGCCTCGATTTCGGAGATTTCGCGCAATCGTCTTGAAAAATAGTACTCGCCGGTACCGTCCATGCGGTGCGAGCGTTCGATATTGACTTTATTCATAGTACGGAAGGATTTTGACTCCACAAAGGTAGTAAAATATTCGGCAGGTAAAACAGATTTGTCGCTCTTAATTTATATATTTGCCGCCTAAAACCGCCCGACCCTTACGGATTCGACGCAGTATTAGCGAATTGATGCCTTCCGCTCCGTTGCGAATCATTGTTCGGCAGCGGCGCGATTCGGTATTTCGGGAGTGGCGGACAGATAAATTGAAGTTATGGATTTCATTCAATCGATGTTTTTCGGAGAGGGCGTGGCCCACTCGATATTCGTTCTGGCGATAGTCATTACGTTTGGTGCGGCGCTTAGCAAAATCAAGGTCTGCGGTGTATCGCTTGGCCCTACGTGGATTCTTTTCGCAGGTATCGCGGCGAGCCATTTCGGCATGTTCCTCGACTCTGGAACGCTGGTTTTCGCCCGCGATTTCGGACTGACGCTTTTCGTATTTTCGGTAGGTCTGCAAATCGGCCCCGGCTTCTTTTCGTCGCTGCGTCAGGGCGGCATACGGCTTATCTGGCTGTCGCTGCTCGTGATGCTGCTGGGTATGGTCTGCACATATCTGTTTCACTTGTTGAGCGGTATTCCGTTGCAGACGATGGTAGGAGTGCTTACGGGTGCGGTTGCCAATACTCCGGCGATGGGTGCGGCGCAGCAGGCATATATCGACGTTACGGGTGTGAACGACCAGTCCATCCCGTTGAGTTTCGCCGTTTCGTATCCGTTCGGTATCGTCGCGGTGATAATCGCGTTCGTGATTCTGCGATTCCTGTTGAAAATAGACTACGTAAAGGAGAACGAGGCTTTGCAGGCGATGAGCGGCGAGAACAAATTCGCGGCCAAATATTCAATCGAGATTACCAACGACCGCATCGACGGGCAGACAGTCGGCAAGATACGTTCGCTTATCAACCGTCCGTTCGTAATATCGCGTATCTCGCACGACGGCAACAAGGCTTTCATCGCCGACTCCGACAGCAATATATATAACGGCGATAAAATCTTCGTGGTGAGCAATCCCGAGGACAAGCAGGCGATACTTACTTTCCTCGGCCGCGAGGTCGATATGCTCGAAGCGGAGTGGGGCGAATTCGACGGCAAACTGGTTTCGCGCCGTATCGTAATCACACGTCCCGAAATCAACGGAAAACGGTTTGTAGATCTTCGTCTGCGCACCAAATACGGCATCAACATTACCCGCGTGAACCGTTCGGGAGTCGATATTATTCCGCATCAGGGCATGGAGTTGCAGCT
>CAZESW010000231.1:0-2979 GCA_964514795.1 uncultured Alistipes sp. | reverse complement strand
AAAAGCCCTTTTGACGGATGACAATCGAGGATTTGGCTCTTACATTCGTGCCGCATTTAGGAGTGCGCGGGACGGTGCATCTGCTCGAAACATACGGTTCGGCGGAACGGATTTTCGCCGCTTCCGAGGATGACCTTGCGGAACGTGCCGAGTTGCGGCGCGATATTGCCCGCAGCATCGTCTGCCGTGCCGGATTCGCCGAAGCGGAGCGCGAAATGGAGTATTGCCGCCGCAACGGAATCGAAATCGTCGCTTCGACCGATGCCGCCTACCCCGAATTCGTAAAGACGGCTGCCGATTATCCCCATATATTATATATGAATGGCGAGGCCGATGCGCTACGGTCGCCGCACATCCTGTCGATTGTCGGCACGCGCAAGATGACGCCCTACGGCGAACGCGCATGCAACGAAATCGTCGAGGGTATCGCCGCCAAATTCCCCGATGCGGTGATTGTCAGCGGTCTGGCGTTCGGTTCGGACGCCGCGGCACACCGTGCGGCCCTCGCATTCGGACTGCGTACCGTCGGCGTGATTGCCAATGCGCTGCCCGGCATAGTTCCCGCGCAGAACAGCGCGCTTGCCCGCGATATGATTTCCCGCGGAGGCGCTGTCGTTACGGAGGTTACGTCGCAGACGAAGCAGAACGGAAATCTCTATATTCCGCGTAACCGTATCGTCGCAGCCCTCGGTGAGGGTCTGCTCGTGGTCGAATCGCCTGCGAACGGCGGGTCGATGTCCACGGTCGCGGCGGCGGAGGCATATTCGCGCGAGGTGATGGCTGTCCCCGGGCGAACTACCGATGCCATGTCGGCGGGAACCAACACGCTGATTAAAAACAGAGTGGCACAGATGGTCGTGTCTGCCGACGATGTGATTTCGTGCCTCGGCTGGACGGTCGAGACCGTACCCGAGCGGATTAAGGCCGAAATGCGCGAACCGACAGCCGACGAACGGCGGCTGCTCGACTGCTTCCCCGAGAGCGGCGACTGCGTTTCGTTCGACGAACTCGTCGCACGGAGCGGACTTGCGGCAGGTGTGGCGACAGCCCGTCTGCTCGACCTCGAATTGTCGGGCGACGTAAGGTGCCTGCCTGGAAAATTCTACGAAAAATTAAGGTAATGCCATGAAAAACAATCTTAAACGCATTCTGCGTCTGCTCGTATTCGTCGCCGTCGGAGCCTCGATAGGTTTCGCGTCGGCATTCGTGTTCGCCGCCGTTCCGTCGGTGTGCGAATTCGTGCGGGAGATTGCCGACGAAGGATTCGGCATCTTCATGCTCGGGTGGCTGGTATTCGTGCTGCTGCTTGCCGTAGCGGCACTCCTCCATATCGTCGTTCACGAGGCGGGACACCTCGTTTTCGGTCTGATGTCGGGCTATCGGTTCGTGTCGTTCCGCATAGGCAGTCTCGTGCTGGTTCGCGACGACGAGGGATTCCGGCTCGGACGGTTCTCTATCGCCGGCACGGGCGGTCAGTGTCTGCTCGACCCTCCGGCAATGAAGAACGGACGGTTCCCATACAAATTATATTATATGGGCGGCGTGGCTGCCAATCTGTTGTTCGCCGCGGTTTCTGCCGCTGTCGTCTTTTCGTGGAGCGGTATAGGCGCGCTTGCGGCGATAGTTCTGCTCGCGCTTGCGGTTATCGGAACGCTTACGGGATTGGTGAACGGCATCCCGATGAAAATCGGCGGCATGCCCAACGACGGCTACAATCTGTTCCTTGCCGAACGCGAACCGCAGACGCTGCGGCCGTTGTGGATTCAGTTGAAGATAAATGCGCTCCAAACCCGCGGCGAAAGGCTTCGCGACATGCCCGCAGAATGGTTCGAACTGCACGACGATGCCGATTTGGGCAATTATATGTATGCCGCCGTTGCGGGTCTTGCTGTCGCACGGCTGCTGGATATGGGGCGTATCGCCGATGCCCGCCCGATTCTGCGGCGTATGGAGGCTGCGGACGCCGGAAAGATTGCGATATACCGTATCGGCGTCGCATGTGAATCGGCATTCGTCGAAATCCTGACTGGCGGTTCGGCGGAGAGCGTCGCAAAGATTCTGACACCCGAAATCCGCCGCTCCGTCGAGATGTACAGCCGTTATCTGCTCTCGTGCGTCCGACTGCTTTACGTTCATGCACGATTCGTGGAACACGACGAAGCGAAGGCTGCCGAACTCTACGAACGGGCGGTGAAAATGGCTCCCAAATCACCGAACAAGGGCGATACGGCATCGGAAATGGAGTTGATTGAGCATTGCCGGACGATAGAAGAGTTATGATGATAGATACGCATTCGCATATTTACGAACCGGAGTTCGATGCCGACCGCGCCGAAACTGTTGCAAGGGCTTTGGAGGCAGGGGTCGAAACGCTGCTCCTGCCCGCGATAGATGCCGAGAGCGACGAACGGATGTTCGCCGCATGCAGGGAATTTCCCGATGTCGTGCGCCCGATGATGGGGCTGCATCCGACGTCGGTGAACGACAATCCGAACTGGCGCGGGGAGTTGTCGCGCGTCGAACGTTATCTGCTCGCTCCGCCGGAGGGTATCGGCGGTTTCTGCGGAGTTGGCGAAATCGGATTGGATTTCTATTGGAGCGACGCTTTCCGCAGCGAGCAGACCGAAGCGTTCGTCGCGCAGGTCGGGTTGTCGTTGAAGTACGGACTGCCGATTGCAGTGCATACCCGCAGCGCATGGACGGAGATGCGCGAAATTATGCGTACCTTTGCCGGACGCGGGGCGAGGGGAGTTTTCCATGCCTTTTCCGACAGCGTAGAATGTTATGAGGAGTTGCGGACGCTGGGCGATTTCGTTTTCGGAATCGGCGGGGTGGTGACTTTCAAGAAAAGCCCGCTCGTCGAGGTGGTGCGGCAGATGGATATGGACGATATAGTGTTGGAGACCGATTGCCCGTATCTGACGCCCGTTCCGCATCGGGGCGAGCGCAACGAATCGGCTTACGTCCGGTTCGTGTGCG
>CAZESW010000230.1:0-2992 GCA_964514795.1 uncultured Alistipes sp. | reverse complement strand
AATCCGGGTCAGCATATCGCCGATTTCGCATTTCAGTTCGCTGCTCGCCAAATTCCAGGCGGCGGCAGGCAGCGCGGAAAGTATTGCTAATATGGTGGTTATTATGATTTTGGCGGTTTTGAATCTCATCGGTTGTATATAGTTGCTAAAAACGATACAAATATAATAAAAAGTAACTATATACAACTTTGTGCCGAATCAAGTTGGGTGTATTGGGGAAATCCTACGGTTGTGTTTCTTGCGGCGAAACCGCGTATACAGAACCTCCCCGCCTTAGGCGGGGAGGTAGGGGCGGAATCCGCAAGGATATATGTTATAAACGTGAATTTTATTCTTCCGCTTTCGGGAGTTCCGGTCTCTCGGCATTGAGATTGGCGGTAAAATACATGAATACACTCAACATCACGAACAGCAAGAGTGAACCTGTAAGCATGGCGTATACCTCCATTTGAAGCAATATATAATTGGCGATATATACGAGAGCGACAAAACCGCCCAGCAAATGTGCGCTGCGATGTTTCAGAATAGCACGGAAATAGAACGTAAGAGCTACCGTCGTCATCGTTGCGGCAATCAAATAGGCGATGCCGAACATCATAAACTCGGAAAATGAGAAAAGAAGCGAATAAAACAATACGAGCGACAATCCGATAACGGCATACTGAATAGCAATAATCTCCTTGCGCGTAATCAACTCAACCAGTAATCCGACAACGAATACAAGGGTAATAATCAGCAATCCGTACTGTACCGAACGGGATGACTGTTGGTACGAGTCCGCAGGATTGACGAATTTCACACCGACAGAGCAGTTGTCGTTATCTCTATTGATTTTAAGACAGCTCCACGATGCGTTGAAACCGTCTTTGCTGACTTCTCGTGTTTGCGGAAGATAATCGCCCTTAAAACTTGGATGCGGATAAGAAGAACTCATGCTTATTGTCGTTTTATCGCCCTCCATACGGAATTTCAATGACTCGGCACCATTCAAATTCAGCGTTACCGAGAAATCTATTTTATCGCCGACCTTCGCATTTTCAGGCAGTTCTACGTCTGCTTTCAAGGACGAAACGTCATTTCTTTCTACATCGTATGAATTATCACCGAATTTTATTTGTGGTATCGAGGTTATACCCTTAATATCTTTTATATCCATTACCAAAACATGCTTGACAGAAGACAGGATCTCGTTCGTAATTTGCAGTTTACCGGTTATTTCAATGGTGGAATTATAAACGATGACGTTATAAATCGAACGATGCAGGACATCGGTCGCAACATCGACTTTGTAGTCCAGTTCGCTCGGATATATATTCTCTCTCGACAAAGTCGACCCCTGCGACGACGTTATAAAAAAATGCGGTCCTCCAACAACTTGTCTGCCGGCAAAACCTCGTGCCACATCTTTGACTACTTCTTCCTTAGCCATTTCTCTGTCGCCGATAACGCTGTTGATCATTGCCAACGGAATGAGCAGCAGTAACGAGATGATTACGACAATGCCGATTTTGATTGTCCAACGCTTTGCATTGGAATTGATTTTGGTCTTCATTTTGTGTTATTTAATAAAGTTAATATTGGTAAACTTATCCCGAATTGTTTTACAACGCATAAACGTATATCGGATACTTTTATTGCAATTAATCCATATAAATTTTATTTTTATCAAATAAACATTATCTTTGTATTGTAAGGAATTTACAAAAAAAACGTCCGAAAACGATTGACAGGACTTTTGCAAATAAAGAAACCGTTTGATATGATTCTTAAATTCAGAATGCTCAGCGACGAAAACGACAATTTCGTTCGCGATTTGGAGGTGATGCCGGAGATGACACTGGCGGAACTGCACGATTTCATCATAGAGTCGCTCGGCTACGACAACTGCATCGCTTCATTCTTTACCGCAGATGATCATTGGAACCGACTGCGCGAGTTTACATTGATGGATATGGGCGATGCCGGTGCGGATGTCGCTCCGATTCCGATGTCCGACGTAACCGTAGCCGAACTGGTGATTGCCGAGAACAACCGCTTGATATATCAGTTCGACATGTTCGCCGACCGCGCCTATTATATCGAACTCGTGAATGCGTCGGAACCTAATCCCGAACTTTCGTATCCGCGTGTGGCATTCGAAAATGCTCCCGTTCCGGACCAGTACGATCCCGATGCGGTGCGTTCCGACGAAGGCTCCATATTCGACGAGATGATGGGCGACTTCGGCGATTTCGATGGCGACGACAGCTTCGACGATGAGTACTAAACGGCGGCTTATCGTTATCGTCGGTGCTACCGGTTCTGGTAAAACCGATTTGAGTATCGAGATTGCCCGCCATTATCATGCGCCGATAATATCGACCGATTCGCGTCAGGTATACAAAGGCATGGCAATCGGCACGGCACAACCTGCCGCCGCACAGTTGCAATCTGCCGAACATCATTTTATTGCCTGTTTCGATGTAAAGCAGGAGTTTAATTGCGGAGAGTTCGAAAAACGGGCGTTGGAACTGCTTGACGAATTGTTCGAACGTTCGGAAACGGTGGTTGCAGTCGGAGGTTCTGGTTTGTATGTAAGGGCTTTGTGCGAAGGAATGGACGATTTGCCTGAGGCGGACAAGAAGTTGCGCGATGCTTTGACGAAGCAGTATGAAGCGGAGGGTCTCGGCGGACTTGTCGATGAGTTGCGGCGGCTCGACCCCGTCTATTGCAAGAAAGCCGACCTGAACAATCCCGCGCGTGTATTGCGGGCATTGGAGGTTTGCCGACGAACAGGACTGCCCTACTCGTCGTTTCGTACGGGAACCCGCAAGACGCGTAATTTCGATATTATAAAAATAGGTACGACGATGCCGCGCGATGTGCTCTACGGGCGAATCGACCGGCGGGTGGATGCGATGATGGAGGCCGGTTTGGAGGCGGAGGCACGCGCATTGCTGCCGTATCGCGAATACAATTCTCTGCACACGGTCGGATACAGCGAAATGTTCGA
>CAZESW010000229.1:0-3018 GCA_964514795.1 uncultured Alistipes sp. | reverse complement strand
AATCATCAGTTTGCCGGCGAGAGCGTTTATCTGCGGATAGTATTTGCGGTAGAAACTTATGTTGTTCGTCAGCGAGTTGAACTGCGAGATTTTGTTCTCCAACGGAATTTCGTCGCTGTCGAACAGCTTGCCGACGACCGTCAGATAGTTCGTGAAATCGTGCTTCCGGTAGTAATAGTCGCCCAATGCCAACCACGAATTGATGTAGGTCGAATCCCTGCGTATCGCCTCGCTGAACGATGCCCGTGCGAGCGAATCGCGTCCCGTAGCCGAACTGACCTCGGCGAGTGCGAGGTAACTGTCGGGCATGTAGGGTGTCTCGGCTATCATGCGGCGGGCCTCAGCCTCCGCCTTTTCGTATTGGAGGGTCGAGAGATAGAGCCGCTGGCGGAACCGGACGAGCAGCGGTTCGCGACCGATTCTGACCTCCGCCGAATCGAGCGTCGCTATCGCCGCGAGGGGTTGGTTGTTGCTCTCGTAAAGAAGCGAAAGAATGCGGAAGTGGTCGGGGTCGCTGCCTTTGCGGATGAGCAGCGAATAGTATTCGATGGCGTCGTTGTATCGGCGTGCGCGGACAAGCGTTTCGCCCAGCATTTCGAGGTAACTGCGGTTGTCCCTGTCCGACTCGTATGCCTTTCGGGCGAGCCTTACCGCCTCCTCCTCGTCGCCCTCCGCGCCGAGCCGTGCAAGCAGATACTGCGCCGGAGCGTAGGTCGAATCAGCGGCCAGAGCCCGTCGGGCGAAGTCCTGCGCAACGAGCGAATCGCGGTCGATGACGAGGCTTTTCACGCCGTCGGTATAGAGATACGTCGCATGCAGCGAATCGGGCTGTTCGGGCCCGGCAGCGACCGTCCGCGGGGGATTCTTGGCGAATCCTCCGGCAAGCGTCGCCGCAGCCAAAACTATCGTCAGTATGCGTTGCATCTTCACTATAAGGTCATTAAAGTCTTTAAAGTCCTTAAGGTCTTTAACCGACGCCAAGCCGAGAGCAGTCGAGCTTGCTCGGACTGCCGAGGCGCGAAGGAGGAAAAGCCCGCGTCAGCGGGATTAAGGTCGGCAGGAGGCTTTCCCTCAGCCTTTACAATACGCTGTCGAACTGGTGGAGGAAGCGGACGTCGTTCTCGAAGTACAGACGCAGGTCCTTCACGCCGAATTTCAGCATCGCGATACGTTCAACTCCCATGCCGAATGCGAAGCCCGAATACTTTTTCGGGTCGATGCCGTTGGCTTCGAGCACGTTGGGGTCGACCATTCCGCACCCGAGGATTTCGAGCCAGCCCGTACCCTTGCAGACGTTGCAGCCCTTGCCGCCGCAGAGGTTGCACGACACGTCCACCTCTGCCGAAGGCTCGGTGAACGGGAAGTAGGACGGACGCATGCGGATGCGGGTCTGCTCGCCGAACATCTCCTTGGCGAAGTAGAGCAGCGACTGTTTCAGGTCGGCGAACGAAACGTTCTTGTCGATATAAAGACCCTCGACCTGATGGAATATGCAGTGTGCGCGATAGGAAATCGCCTCGTTGCGGAATACGCGGCCCGGGCAGATTACGCGGATAGGCGGCTTCTGGTTCTCCATCGTGCGCACTTGAATCGACGAGGTGTGGGTGCGGAGCAGAATATCGGGATTCTTCTCGATGAAGAATGTGTCCTGCATGTCGCGGGCAGGGTGTTCCGGCGGGAAGTTGAGCGCCGAGAATACGTGCCAGTCGTCCTCGATTTCGGGACCTTCGGCGACGGTATAGCCCAGACGGGAGAAAATGTCGATGATTTCGTTCTTTACAATCGAAATCGGGTGGCGCGAACCGAGCGTCTCGGCGGAACCCGGACGCGACATGTCGTCGATTTTCGATTCGCCGGCAGTTGTGTCGGCAAACTCCTCCTTCAATGCGTTTATCTTCGCGAGCGCGCTCTGTTTAAGTGCGTTGAGCCGCTGTCCGAGTTCGCGTTTGCGCTCCGGAGCAACGGTTTTGAACTCTTCCATGAGAGCTGTCAGTTCGCCTTTCTTGCCGAGAATGCGGATTCGGAAATCCTCGATTTCGGCGGCCGCTTTCGGGTGGAACTCCTCGACGCGGGCGAGCAGGTCGTTGATTTTGCTGTTCATATTTTGATGTTTTATACTTTTTCCGTACCTTTATACCCGTATGGGCATAATAGGTTACAAAGTTACAATTTTTTTGGGAAATGTTTCGTAAAAGCACATTATTTATAGCCGCCGTGTCGGTATTGCTGCAATTTTCGCTCCCGGCATCCGCCCAGAAAGTGGGACTGGTGCTGAGCGGAGGAGGTGCGAAGGGGCTCTATCATATCGGAGTCATTCAGGCTCTCGAAGAGAACGACGTGCCGATAGACTACGTCGCCGGAACGTCGATGGGTTCGATTATCGCGGGACTTTACGCCGCCGGATATTCGCCCGAACAGATGCGCGAAATCGTGGCCTCGGGCGACGTGAAGCGCTGGGTTTCGGGGCGTATCGACGACTCGCACCGCTACTATTACCGCGAGCAGGACACTCCGCCCGCAATTCTCGGTCTGCGCTTCTATGTGAGCCGCGAAAGCCGTCTGCGCCGTCGTGAGGCGAAGACTTCGGGGGCGAAGGCCAAGAAGGACGACCGCATTTTCCAGATGCCGGCCGACCTTATCTCCTCGTCGCAGGTGGATATGGCTCTGAACGAGCTGTTCCGTCCCGCTTCCGAGGCGTGCCGCGGCGATTTCGGGTCGCTGATGGTGCCGTTCTTCTGCGTGGCGAGCGACCTGACCGCCCGCCGCCCCGTGGTGTTCCGCAGCGGAGACCTTGGCGAAGCAATCCGTGCGTCGATGTCCATTCCGCTGGTGTTCAAACCGCTGAAACGGCGAGGAATGCTGCTCTACGACGGCGGTCTGTACGACAATTTTCCGTGGCGGCAGATGATTGCCGACCATGCGCCCGACCATATCATAGGCGTCAAGTGCACGTCCGGCAACAAGCCCGTGGACGAGAACAGCGGACTGGCCGACCAGGCGCTGATGCTGATAATGACG
>CAZESW010000228.1:0-3025 GCA_964514795.1 uncultured Alistipes sp. | reverse complement strand
AGAGCACTTCCTTGGTAAGGAAGAGGTCACGAGTTCAAGCCTCGTCAACAGCTCGCGAACAGGCGATTGCGGAATACGCAGTCGCCTGTTCGGATTTTCGGGGTAAGTAATTTAAGGTGGTTAATGTATCGCGGCGGGCATGAGCCCGCCGCTGTCTTTAAGGACTTTAACGACATTAAGGACTTTAAACGCCTTAACGCTAATCGCATAAAAAAGAAGGGGGCGGTCGGTTCTCTTACTTGGATTGTTGAGATTTGACTGTAAAGCCGACTATTTGACCACTTGTTTTATGCCGCCCCCCGTAAACAGGTGTTGCGCACGAGTGCGCGAACACCTCTCTCCGACGTCCTATATTATTATAGCCGTTAATAAAATTTCCTTGCAAAAGTCGCTGAAAAAGAATAAGACGGACGGAGTTTGCATTATATGTCGGCACAGGTCGTGGAATACCCAATCAGCAATATAATACAAAACCCACGTCCGCCAAGGCTGTGTGTCGGAGCGTCGTCCCTCGGCGGGACGCGGGCAGGATGCAGTAATAACTTATGAAGAACAACAACACCTCTCTGCTGCACCCTTTTATTTGTCGCTGATTACAAATTTCCACGTTTGTGCCAACGACAAATGCACTTCGCATTTCAGCGATTTGCAATTGCAAAGATAGTACAAAAAGGTCGAATCGCAAATTTTTCGCAGGGAATATGGGGCTGCGCGGGGAACATGAAGTTTTTCGCTTTAAAGACTTTAAGGTCTTTGACGGCATTAATGAAAACGGACGCATGTTCATGCGTCCGTTTTCGTGTCCGTACAGTGACTGTGATTGCTACTCCTCCGTCAGTCCCATCTGGTCGATGAGCGCCTTGGTCTGCGGCTTGTGGCCGCGGAACTCGACGTAGAGGTCCATCGGGTGCTTCTGTCCGCCGGTTTGGAGCAGTTTGCGGAACTTGCCCGCCGTTTCGCGGTCGAAGATTCCCTTCTCCTTGAAGAGCGAGAATCCGTCGGCAGCCAGCACCTCCGCCCACTTGTAGCCGTAGTAGCCCGCAGCGTATCCGCCTGCGAAAATGTGGGTGAATGCCGGAGCCATTGCGGTGCCCGGGATAACCGGCATAACCTGCGTCGGAGCCATCGATTTAACCTCGAACTCCTCGACGTCGCCCGTGTAAGGCTCTTTGAGCGTGTGCCATGCCATGTCGGTCATGCCGAACGAAAGCTGGCGCACGTTGGCGTATGCGGCGAGATAGTTCTTGGCGGCGACGATTTTCCCGACCAGCTCGGCCGGAATGGTTTCGCCGGTCTGGTAGTGCTTCGCCCACAGGTCGAGATACTCCTCCTCGGTCGCCCAGTTCTCCATAATCTGCGACGGCAGCTCGACGAAGTCGCGGTAAACGCTCGTTCCGTTGAGCGACTCGTACTTGCCCTTGGCGAGCATTCCGTGCAGCGAGTGTCCGAACTCGTGGAGGAACGTCGTCAGCTCGTCGAACGTCAGCAGCGACGGCGCGGTCTCGGTCGGCTTGGTGAAGTTCATCACGAGCGATACGAGCGGGCGAATCTCCTTGCCGTCATCGTTCTTCGTGCCGCGGAACTCGGTCATCCATGCGCCCGAACGCTTCGACTCGCGAGGGAAGAAGTCGAGGTAGAGTACCGCGAGGAACTTGCCGTCGGCATCGGTCACCTCGTATGCCGTTACGTCGGGATGATATACCGAGATGTTCCCGGCCGGAGTGAAGTTGATGCCGTAGAGCTTGTTGGCGAGCATGAATACGGCGCTCCTGACGTTTTCGAGTTGCAGATAAGGCTTTATCTGCTCGTCGCTGATGGCGTATTTCTCGTTCTTGTACTTTTCGTTGTAATATGCCCAGTCCCACGGCATCACGTCGCCTTCGTGTCCGAGCGACTGCGCGTAGGCGTTGATTGTGTCGTAGTCCTTCTGCGCATACTCCTTGGTCGAGGCGAGCAGTTCGGCGAGGAAGTCGTTCACGGTCTTCGTGTTCTCCGCCATGCGGTTGTCGAGCACGTAGTCGGCGTAGCATTCGTAGCCGAGGAGGTTGGCGATTTTAAGACGCAGTTCGGTGATGCGCTTGATGTTCGCCGTGTTGTCGAACTCGCCGCCGAGCGCGCGCGAGTTGTAGGCTCTCCACAGCTTCTCCTTGATGTCGCGCTGCGACGAGTAGGTCACGAACGGAATGTAACTCGGCGCTTTGAGCGTCACCGTCCAGCCCTTTTCGCCGCGGGCCTTGGCATCCATCGCCATGCTCTCCTTCACGAAATCGGGAAGTTCGGCAACCAGTTTCGGGTCGGTGATGTTGTAGGTGAACGCGTTGGTCGCAGCCAGCGAGTTCTGGCCGAACGTGAGCGTCAGCGACGAAAGTTCGTTGGTGTATTCGCGGTATGCCGCCTTATCCTCGTCGGAGAGGTTGGCGCCGCTGCGGACGAAGCCCTTGTAGGTGTTTTCGAGCAGTTTCTTGTCCTCCTTCGAGAGGAAGATGCTTTGATTCTCGTAAACCGCCTTCACGCGCTCGAAGAGCTGCGGGTTGAGCGATACGTCGTTGCCCAGTTCGGTGAGTTTAGGCTGAATGCGCATCGCGATAGCCTGCATCTCGTCCGACGTGTCGGCTTCGAGCAGGTTGAAGAATATGCCCTCGATACGGCCGAGCAGTTCGCCCTGATTCTCCATCGCCTTGATTGTGTTGGCAAAGGTCGGCTTGGCAGGATTGTTCACGATGGCGTCGATTTCGGCACGGCTTACGGCAATGGCGGTGTCGAATGCCGGCTCGTAGTCCGAAAGTTTTATCTGGTCGAACGGCGGAGTCCGGTGCGGAGTGTTCCACTCGGCAAGAAGCGGATTCGACGTGTCGATTTCAGGCAGTTGTGCGACCGGCATCGAGTCGTCGGCGCAACCTGCCGCAAATGCGGTGATTGACATAAATAATAACAGTTTTTTCATTGTTTTACATATTTTTGGTTCTTCAAATATTTCATTGAGTGTGATTGGAATTTGTACTATCCGTTTTTTTTCTTCGTGTTA
>CAZESW010000227.1:0-3028 GCA_964514795.1 uncultured Alistipes sp. | reverse complement strand
TACCGTTTCAGCGACACGAAATACATGCTCTGCGTCAATGCCGCCAACATCGACAAGGACTGGGCGCATATCTGCGAGCAGGGCAAGACTTTCGGGCTGGAAGCGGGACGCGAACTCGAAAACGCCTCCGACCGTATCTGCCAGCTCGCCGTACAAGGCCCTCTGGCGATGAAAATCGTGCAGAAAATGTGCGACGAGCCGGTCGAGCAGATGGAGTATTACACGTTCCGTCAGACGAAAGTAGCCGGCTGCGAAGCGATTCTCTCGATTACGGGCTACACGGGCGCGGGAGGCTGCGAAATCTACCTCTACAACGAGGATGCGGGCCGCATGTGGGACGCTCTGTGGAAAGCGGGCGAGGAGTTCGGATTGAAGAATATCGGTCTCGGTGCGCGCGACACGCTGCGCCTTGAGAAGGGATTCTGCCTCTACGGCAACGATATCTGCGACACGACCTCCCCTATCGAGGCAGGTCTGGGCTGGATAACGAAGTTCGTGGACGGCAAGAATTTCATCGACCGCGACCTGCTCGCCGCGCAGAAGGCGAACGGCGTCGAGCGCAAACTCATAGGATTCAAGATGATTGACCGCGGCATTCCGCGTCACGAATACACGCTCGCCGACCTCGACGGCAATCCGATAGGCGTCGTTACGTCGGGAACCATGTCGCCGTGTCTGAAAGTCGGCATCGGTCTGGGCTACGTCAAGAGCGAGTTCGCGGCAGTCGGCACACAGATAGCCGTCGTAATCCGCGACCGCCTTATCAAAGCCGAGGTTGTGAAATATCCGTTCGTTTAGTTCCGCAGAAACGAGCGATTTCAAAAAGAGGCAGGCGTAAAAGCGCCTGCCTCTTTCCTTATGGTCGGCAGAGAGGTTTTTCGCTAGGGCTTGTCCTCTCTTCGATTCGACTTAGCCGACAGCTAATCGGCTTCGCCCCACGACTCCGATTCATTCTTTCTCGACCGTTCGATATCGTAATCTTCGGCCCACTCGTTTATAAATACGAAACTCATATTGTAACGGACTCTTACGGTCTCGCCGTTCACATCTCTGCCCGGCGACCACTTCGGAGATTTTTTGAGCGTTTCGATAAGTGACCGTGCAACAGACTGACTATCCGACTCCAACACCTTTATGCCCGTCAATGTACCGTCATAGTCTATGACGAACTGCACCTTCACATGTGTACGCGGATTGTAGTGCGACGTCAGCAGAACGTTACCATAATGTTGATGATGTACAGGTTTCAGCTCCGACTCAACATTGAGCTTGGATATTGCATTCTCCTGCCGTGTATATCTTATCCAGTTGCGGAACGTACTCAGATTGCCGTTGCGGAATTTAGGCATCACTGCGGTTCTGGTCACCGCATTATCGCCATGCGGGAACATCCAGTTCTCCGCACTCTTCCATTTGCCGTTCCACTTCATCGTGGCATCCATCGTCTGCGCCTCTCCGAGTTCATGGTTTTGCGACTTGTACTTTCTTTTTCCGAGCGCCAGCACATCACCCGCAGACGCCCGCACGGAGTAGCTGCCCGCCCTGTCCGTATATGTACGATGCATGCAGATACGTGCGCCCTCAATCGGGTTGCCGTCCGCATCCGTCACCCGAATCGTGTAAGTCCCCTTTCGGTCGGGTTTTACGAAACGAACTTTCTCGTTGAAATCGACGAACACGATACCGCGCTTCATAATCGACTGCGCCGAGATGGCATATTTCTTCATAACCTTGCCGACACGGTCGGAGAACGGTTTATCCGACGAGTAAGTCACCGTCACCTGTTCCGGCAGATAGTTATTCAGATTACAACCTCTTACGTATTTGCCGTTCACTATGACATTCGGATTCTTGAACCCGAAAGACGACGTCTGCCCGACATTGTCCAACCGGCAGACGTTCTGCGCATCGGCTCTCAATGTTCCCCAATATGTCGCATGCCCGTCGCAGACTACCGCGTAAGTCGTACCATACGTCTGTTTAGTCACGAAAACACCGTCGGCATTCGTCCGACCCGCCTCGACTGCGACATCGACACTCGAAACCGGCTTTCCCTTTTTATTGTGCACCGAGCCCGTATACGTTTTTCCGGATTGCTCATTCCGAACGGACTTCTTCGCGCCGCCGTTCCCGGCAGTAACGGATGCGGTCACAGCGACTGCCAGCAGAAGCAGCAACCCTCGTCCGAGCATTTTCAAAGTTTTTGATTCGTTTGTTTTCATATAGTTTAAGGTTGAGATTCTTTCTTCCTTTTCTCGCCTCGGCATAGCCTGAACAAGTTCGGCTCTGCGCTCGGCTTAACGAAAAAACTCTAATTTTCACAAAGATATAAAATTTTTTAGGGGGGGGGCAAAATTTTCCTTAATTTTTTTTCGATAATTTTTCACCCGATTATTCCGGATTTTGTACCAATGGCATTACGCAAATACGGTGCAGAACCGACCCGCTCGGACTTTGCCGAAACGGTGAAAGTGCGACAATCCGGACTTTATCGCACAGCCGTACCACCAATAAAAAAGATAATAGTTGCACGGTATCGAAACTTTTTATATATTTGCAACCAAAATAGGGGAAACCCGTTGGATCCTTAGCTCAGTTGGTTAGTAGCACCTGACTCATAATCAGGGGGTCGTAGGTTCAAGCCCTACAGGATCCACCAAGAAAATCAAGAGGTTGCGACATCCGCAACCTCTTTTCTTTTGCCCGCCGCAAAATATTCAACAAAATTTACAGCAAACCGGCTGAAACATTAATACAACACGCCCGCGTAACAAAAGAACGTGGGCGTGTTGGTTCAGGTTATATTACAAAGGTTCAGAGTTGTTTATATTCTCGGCCTTTGAGGTAGTCACCACCGCGTTTGTTGTGCACCGGTTCAGCACCTTCAATTACAATCGCTTCCATTGCTTTTGCCACGTCATCAATTTTCACGTTGAATGTATTGACTTTATGGATTGTTCCGTTTTGGTTTACTCCATCTATGCCGAACCACGAAAAACGATTCCAGCGGGTACAATGCCGGTCTTTG
>CAZESW010000226.1:0-3033 GCA_964514795.1 uncultured Alistipes sp. | reverse complement strand
CACGGCGGCGTGCTGGTCATCACCGAGGGCGTATTCGGCATGAAGGGCGACCTCGGATTCCTCGACGTTATCGTCAATGCTAAGAAGGACTTCAACTTCCGTCTGCTCGTGGACGACGCCCACGGATTCGGAACCATGGGTCCCGGCGGCCGCGGTACGGCAGCGCATTTCGGCGTCGTAGACGGTGTGGACGTACTCTTCAACACGTTCGCCAAGTCGATGGCGGGTATCGGCGCATTCGTTTCGGGTCCGCGCTGGCTCATCAACCTCTTCCGCTACAACATGCGTTCGCAGCTCTACGCGAAGTCGCTCCCTATGCCTATGGTTATCGGCGCGTTGAAGCGTCTGGAACTCATCCGCAACCATCCGGAGTACCAGCAGAAGCTGTGGGAGATTACCAACGCTTTGCAGTCCGGTCTGAAAGAGAACGGTTTCGATATCGGCGTTACGCAGTCGCCTGTTACACCTATCTACATGAAGGGCGGCAACGAGGAGGGTACCAACCTTATCGTAGACCTGCGCGAGAACCACGGTCTGTTCTGCTCGATTGTCATCTACCCTGTTATTCCTAAGGGCGAGATTATCCTGCGCGTCATCCCGACGGCGGCTCACACGATGGAGGACGTCGAGTACACAATCAACGCATTCAAGGCTGTCCGCGACAAGTTCGAGGCGGGCGTTTACCGTTCGCAACCGATTCCGCACATGGCTGACCCGGAATTCAAACTCCGATAGTTATTGCGGGAGCTATACAAAGGCCGACCGGCACCAAGAATTTTGGTGCCGGTCGGCTTTTATTGCGACAAAGTCGTTAAGGTTGCGCGGCAGGCAAATTCGCCTGCCTCTTAAACGTCATTAAGGACATTAAACACCTTATGGCAGCTTTCGGCTGCCGACCTTAAAGCACGGGCATGCCCCGGTGCGAAACCTTATTTCCCGGAGAGTACTGTCTGCAGAATGCCGTCGGCGTCGTAGCCGCACAGTGAATAGAGTTGGGCAGGAGTGCCATGTTCGACGAATTCGTCGCCGATACCCAGAGCATCCACCTTGACGGAGAATCCGTTGTCGTTGAAATACTTTATCACCGCTTCGCCGACTCCCCCGCGCAGAACTCCGTCCTCGACGGTTATCACCCGGCCGTATTTCGCACCGACCTCGGCGAGCATCCGTTCGTCGAGCGGCTTGGCATAGCGCATATCGTAGACCGCGACGCTCACACCCTCGGCGGCGGCACGCTCGGCGGCTTCGAGAGCGAATGCGCACATGTTTCCGACAGCGAGTATCGCAATATCGCCACCCTCACGCAGCATGCGTCCACGACCTATCGGCAGTTCCTCGAACTTGCAACCGCGCCACTCGGCACCTCGTCCGCAGCCACGCGGATAGCGGATTGCGAACGGAACTCCGCTCCGCAATGCAGTGTACATCATGTCGCGCAACTCCCGTTCGTCGGAAGGTGCGCCCACTATAATATTAGGTATGCAACTCAAATACGCGAGGTCGAACGCTCCGTGGTGCGTCGCTCCGTCCTCGCCGACGATTCCCGCACGGTCGAGGCACATAATCACCGGCAGCCGCTGCAAAGCGACATCGTGGATTATGCCGTCGTAGGCACGCTGCATGAACGACGAATAGATATTGCAGAACGGCACCTTGCCCGAAGCCGCCAGTCCCGCCGAGAACGTTACGGCGTGAGCTTCGGCGATTCCGACATCGAAACAGCGTTCGGGCATCTCCGCCATCATTATATTCATCGAACAGCCCGTAGGCATCGCAGGCGTTATGCCGACCACGCGGTCGTCCGTACGCGCGAGGTCGAGCAGCGTCTGTCCGAACACATCCTGATAACGGTCCCTCTTCGCCCCGCCCGACGGAATTCGCTCGCCCGTTTCGGGATTGAATCTGCCGGGAGCATGCCATACGGTGAGGTTTTCCTCGGCCGGGGCATAACCGTGCCCCTTCTGCGTAATCACGTGAAGCAGTTTCGGCGCCTTTATATCTTTCAGCGAAGTCAAGGTGCGCACGAGTCCGACCACGTCGTGTCCGTTCACGCGGCCGAAATAGCGGAATCCGAAACTCTCGAACAGATTGCTGTTCTGCAACAGACCGTGTTTCACGGCATTGCCGACCTTGCGGCACATGTTGAGCAGGTGCGGAGTCCGCGAAAGAGCCGTCCACATGAACTGTTTGAAGCGGTTGTAGCGCTTGGAAGTGGACAACCGCAGCAGATAGCCGTTCAATGCACCCGACGACTTGTCGATGGACATGTTGTTGTCGTTCAGAATGACGAGAATGTCTGTATCTCTGCCCGCACCGGCATTGTTCATGCCCTCGAACGCCAGACCGCCCGTCATCGAGCCGTCGCCGATAACGGCCACAGCCTTGCGGTTCTCGCCGTCGAGAGAGGCGGCCTTCGCCATTCCGAGCGCTGCCGATATGGATACCGAAGCGTGTCCCGCACCGAAAGCGTCGTACTCGCTCTCCGCCATACGCGGGAAACCGCTTATGCCGTCCAGACAACGGTTGCGGCAGAAGGCATCGCGTCGCGAGGTGATTATCTTATGGGCGTATGCCTGATGGCCGACATCCCACACCACCTTGTCATACGGCGTATCGTAGACATAGTGGAGCGCCACGGCGATTTCGACCGCACCGAGGCTAGAAGCGAGATGACCGGGGTTCTTGGCGCACTGCTCGACGATATATTGACGCAGTTCAGCGCAATATTGCGGCAGCTCCTCGACCGCCAGTCTTCGCAGGTCGGCTGGCGAATTTATCCCATACAGATATTTATATTCGACATGCGTCATATCGTCGCAAAGATAGTAACTTTTTCAATTCGTTGGACACTTTATCAGAAAGGATAGCCGACGCCGAAGTTAAGGGCCGTGTTGCGCCACTTGAAGTCGTGAATCCACCGCTTGCCGGCAGGATTGTTCGGATTATGCAGCTGAATACCCCAGTCCAGACGCAGAATAGCGAATTTGATGTCGATTCGGATTCCGACACCCGTATTGAAACCCAGCTGTTTGT
>CAZESW010000225.1:0-3040 GCA_964514795.1 uncultured Alistipes sp. | reverse complement strand
CGCATGGCAAGAGCGACGAAGACTATCGCCACTACCGGCATAATCGCGCCGAATCGAATCGCCGACGCCGAAAACGGCGTCGCCTCCACGACTCTCTGGGCAAGCAGATAATATATCACCATAAACGCTATGTCGCCGAGAAGCAGCACGATTTCCACTCCGCACAAACGGATTTGCAGCGGTCGGTGCTTATAGAGAAATATCGTAATCAGCGGCAGCACAGCCGACAGCGTAAGCAGAACGCCCATCCACAGAGTGGATTCCATGTATTCGCCCGTCGAATCGGCAAGAGCGAATGCCGACAGCGTAAGTTCCGTTCCGCCGCCCGTAAAAGCGGCAATCGGAGTAAAAATCGTAACGGCGAGCAATGCCGAAGCGACAAGCAGGTATAAAGTCTGGATTCTCTGTATCATATTCTTTTGTCTATCAAGTATTTGTTTCTGTCACTCGAATTGCGGTTCGTCAGTTCGCCGATGAATCCGGCAAGGAACAGCTGCACTCCGAGAATTATGGCCAGCATCGCCAGATAGAACAGCGGCTGTTCGGTTACAGGACGCAGCGGAAGGTCGCTCAACTGCTTGTAGAGTTTTTCGGCGATTATCCACACGGTCGTAAATCCGCCGAGAATGAACATCAGCGTCCCGAGTCCGCCGAAGAAATACATCGGCGACCGTCCGAAATGCGACATGAACGTAACCGTGATAAGATCGAGATAGCCTTTGAGCATGCGCTCCATTCCGAATTTCGAAACTCCGTATTTCCGTGCCTGATGATGCACGACGGCCTCGCCGATACGTACGAAACCGGCATATTTCGCAAGAATCGGAATATATCGGTGCATCTCGCCGTAAACCTCTATCGATTTCACGACATTGCGGCGATAGCATTTCAGTCCGCAGTTGAAATCGTGCAGACGGATTCCCGACACGCGACGCGCCGTCCAGTTGAAAAATTTGCTCGGCAACCGCTTCGACAGCGGGTCGAAACGGTGTTTTTTCCATCCCGACACGAGGTCGAAACCCTCCTCCGTTATCATGCGGCGCATCGCCGGAATCTCGTCGGGCGAATCCTGCAAATCGGCATCCATCGTGAATACCACTTCGCCCTCTGCCGCCTCGAATCCGCAGTAAAGGGCTGCCGACTTGCCGTAATTGCGCATGAAACGTATCGCCCGTAGCGTCTCGGGATACTCCTCTTTCAACCGCTCGACCACGCTCCACGAATCGTCCGACGAACCGTCATCGATCATGATAACCTCGTACGCCAAAGTATTCTCGCGGCACACTCGGTCTATCCATGCCATCAGTTCGGGCAGCGACTCCTGCTCGTTGTAAAGAGGTACGACAACCGATATGTCGAGTTTATTCCGCATCGTTCACGTTGTCGAACATTTTCGGCGCGCGCTTTATCACTGCGGCGATAATCAGACCGAGCACGAAGCCCGACATGAGATACGACCATGCACCGGACAATACCGTTTTTATAAGCGACGGTTCAGACTGCGACTCCATTTGCGTGAACACCTGCTCGTAAACGTTTTCCATCGCAGCAGGAATCTCACTCTCGCTCGAAGCCAGCACATTCTGCAGCATCTGCATGTAGCCCTTGATATAGTTGTCGTAACCTATCGCGAAATGGCGGAAAAGGTATCCGCCCAACGCAACTATAACTCCTGCAAGGACAGCGACCGCAACGACATAGCCCAAGCCCTCGCCGTAAGAGAAATATTTAGGTTCGCGACGGCTTTCGTACACTGCAACCGAATAATTTTTCGCGAATCGGCTGAGCAGCCAGATATAAATGACCGTTACGACAATCATTTCCAGACCGGTGAACGACATCCAGCCGAGAGTACCGCCATAAATCATCGCGGACTGCTCCACGATATTGGAAGCCAACATAATTACGCCGAGAATCGCACCCTTCGAGAGCACCTCGTTTCCGAAATTTACTTTTTCCATAATAATATATTGAATTTTTCAAATTCTGTTCCTGCAAAGATGATGCAAAGCGCTCCGGCCGTGCAACACCATTTCATGGCAACAAAGATACAAATAAGCGGGTAAAATCAAAAATTTGATTTTGCTTTTTAAAGACCTTAAAGTCCTTAACGACCCTAAATTTATTTTATCCCCCTTCGTGCCAGCTCGGCGGAATACCTTCGCGAATTTGCGTTGTGCTCTTTCAGCGTCCGTGCGAAATTGTGCCGGCCGTCGAATTCGGGACGCGCGCAGAAAAAAAGATAATCGCTCTTTTCGTAGTCGAGAACCGCATCCAACGCAGCAATGCTCGGAATACATATCGGGCCCGGAGGCAATCCTCGGCGGCGATATGTATTGTACGGCGAATCATAGCGCAAATGCTCGTTTAGCACACGCCGCAAGTCGAAACGTCCCATGGCGAATTTCACCGTCGGACAAGCCTGCAACGGCATCCCTCGACGCAGACGGTTTATGTAAACGCCCGCGATTTTCGGCATTTCGTCGCGCATTTTCGTCTCCTCGTATACTATCGAGGCGAGCGTCGTCGCTTCGTAACGCGACAGTCCCGAACGCGCGAGTTTCGCATCCCTGCCGCCGTCCCAGAATCTGTCGTACTCGTTTTTCAGCCGGCGCAGCAGACGTTCCGGCGTAGCCGTCCAATAAACCTCGTATGTATTCGGAACGAACATCGCCATAATGCTGTCATTCACGAATTCCAATTCCTTTCGCAGCGTCTTGTCGTTCATCGCGGCAAGAACCGACACCGAATCCGCCTCGATTTGCGACGCAATCTTTCCGGCAAGCTGTTCCGCAGTCCGCGCATTGCCGATGACTATGCGCACGGGCGTCTGTTCGCCGAGTTTGAGCATCCGCGCGACATCCATTACGCTCATACCCTCCCGCAGGACATAGCGACCGTGACGGAAGCGGTTTTCGAGATTAATCCGTCGGGCATAAATGTCGAACGCCTTGGGATGCGAAATATGCTTCCCGACCTCGGTACGAAGTTCCGCATACGAAGTGTCATTATATATATATAATGTATACTCTTTTTTGAC
>CAZESW010000224.1:0-3052 GCA_964514795.1 uncultured Alistipes sp. | reverse complement strand
TGGACGATGCCGCGACATCGTGCCTGACGCCTATTTACTGCAACACCACGGCCGTTCCTCCGACGCTCGACGAGCGCAACGGTTCGATGATTGAATATTCGCCTACGTCGATGTTCTGGCTGTTCAACCGCGTAACCAATTTCGCATACATGCGTTACGACATGATTAGTGCCGACATACGCAAGGCAATCGACGAATGGGAGAATGCCAAACTCGCCGAGGTCGAGCAGATAGACGCCAAGGCCGCCGGAGTGTCAGCGAAAAAGGCCCGCAAACTGCAAACCGAATATTCACTCGCTACGGCACAAAGATTGTTCGACAAGTGGACGGCGCTCGACCGCTATCTGCTCGTGAAATATGTGGACGGCAACGTCAAGTCGGAGAACGAAAAAGGGTTCATCGAGAACGGAAACGGCAAGGGCATACCTGCCAAAATCCAATACCCGGGCTACAACGAGAAATGGCAGCGCGCTGTTGCGAACGACAACGGCGAAATACTGAAAGTTGTAAAATAAAATATCGCAGTTTATGAAATACGACATTATAATCATCGGAAGCGGTCCTGCGGGATATGTCGCGGCGGTACGGGCTGCGCAATTGGGACGCAAGGCGGCACTCGTCGAACGTGCCGAGGCAGGCGGAACATGCCTGAACTGGGGCTGCATACCGACGAAAGCACTGCTCAAAAGCGCGCAGGCGCTCAACTACTGCCGCAATGCCGAGAACTACGGAATCGAGGTCGCCGGCGAGGTCAAGCCAGACATGGCGAAAATCGTCGCACGGTCGCGCACGGTCGCCGAGAACATGAACAAGGGCGTGATGCTCCTGCTCAAAAAATACGGCATCGAGATTATCCGCGGATTCGGCAAACTGACATCGGCCAATACCGTCGATGTGGACGGCACGGTTTACGAGGCGGACAACATAATCCTTGCAACGGGAGCACGTCCGCGCGAAATGCCGTTCATGCCGATAGACCACGAGCACGTTATTTCGTCGAAGGACGCGCTGGCACTCGACCGCATTCCTGAGAGTATCGTCGTCGTCGGTTCTGGCGCAATCGGCTGCGAGTTCGCATATCTTTACGCCACACTCGGCTCAAAGGTTACCATAGTGGAGTATATGCCGCAAATCCTGCCGCTCGAAGACGAGGAGATTGCAAAGACGATGGAACGCTCGTTCCGCAAACTGCGCGCAACCGTAATGACGGCAACCACCGTAAAGTCGGTGCGCATCGCCGACGGACGCTGCGCGGTCGAGGTCGAGGGCAAAAAGGGCACCGAGATGCTCAACGCCGAAATCGTACTCTCGGCAGTCGGCATAAAATCCAACATCGAAGGCATAGGGCTTGAAGAAATCGGCGTAAAGGTCGAGCGCGACAAAGTGGTCGTGGACGAAAATTTCCGCACGTCGGTCGATGGGGTATATGCCGTAGGCGACATAATCGCCACACCTGCACTCGCACACGTTGCATCGGCAGAGGCGATACGCTGTGTCGAGGCGATTTGCGGATTGCAGCCGAAAGCAATTGATTACACGTCGATTCCGTCCTGCATCTTCACCTCGCCGGAGATTGCATCGGTCGGTCTGACCGAGAAACAGGCGGCGGAGCAGGGTATCCAATATTCGGTCGGACGCTTCCCGTTCGCTGCATCGGGCAAGGCGATGGCTGCCGGCGAACGCGACGGATTCGTAAAACTGATTTTCGACGGCGAAAAGCGCATTATCGGTGCGCACATGATAGGGGCGAACGTTACGGAGATGCTCGGCGAACCGACTCTCGCGAAAACGCTCGGTGCGACCGCCGAAGACATCGCGCACACCATCCATTCGCACCCTACGATGAACGAAGGCATCATGGAGGCCGCCGAACAGGCTCTCGGCTGCGCAATCCACGCATAGAAAAGAAGTTATATATAAAAAGCCGGATGCTGACGCATTCGGCTTTTTATTTGCAGAAACAATAGATTCCTATAATTCCCTTCTATAATTGATAGGCTAGTATTAATCGAAACAACCGTTTGCGACATCTCCTTCAAAAGCATAAATAATCCACAAACCGTCGTTAAGTTTATATTTGCATATTATATAACTATCCGAGCAAAAATCTCCGGCTTCCATTTTCATAGTCACCCAAGCAATGGAATCATTCTTTATTTCAATTGTCTTCTCAAATTTATCACTAAAATATGCTTGGCTGGCAGTGTCTAAAAAATGTATCGTCTCACGCAGTTTGCCCCAAAGAAGATTCGCTTCCTCGACTCCGGTGTCGGGGAAATATTCTTTCCAAAAATTGTAATTTTTCACAAGCCGTTCTGCGCTTCTGGATATTCTAAATACTGTGTCGGTGTGAAACCTTTCAATAAACTTGTTGAAATCTTCTTTCTGCGAAGTTTGCAGCGCTTCCGCTTGTGGTGATTGAACGGCTTTTGCGGATTTATTGCTATGCAGGTTGCAATTTACGAAAATCGCTACTGCCGATACGCACAGCAGTAAATTAAAAACCTTTTTCATTGTTACATATTTTTATGTTTATATTTTATCGGACTTATGCTTTATCCGCGATTTTCCAAACATTATAAATATCCCTATCACCAATATCACCACCAGGAATACTACATCTCTAATCTGGTCACGATATATGTTGTCAAAAATCATGTTCAGTTCCTCCCAGGACTGCTCATCATGGCACACATGTCTCAATGAGCATATGTCATAATAGTAAACCAATCCCCATTCTATATATCTGCATATATCTGCATATATCTATAAATATTTTAAGCACAATAATGCAGACGAATGCAATGTTCAATATTTTCCGTTTCATGATTTTTTAATGCGATTTTATTTATTACCAAGGCTTAATTAGCGACCAATTTTTCTGCAAGTTAATGAAAACAAACGACATTTGCAAATACGCGACGTAATTGTCACCGACAAAAAAATGCAGCCCACGGGTCGTTCGGGGACTGCATTTGCGTTTCGGATCAATGATTATAATAATTATTGCGGACAATCCACGAACAAATTTATCGCGGGATTTTTCATATCC
>CAZESW010000223.1:0-3054 GCA_964514795.1 uncultured Alistipes sp. | reverse complement strand
TCGCCGTTGCGGGCGAGATAAACCGTATCAGCGGCGGCGCATACGACATTACCGTGAAGCCGCTCACCGAGGCATACGGTTTCGCGGCGAAGGGAAAAATCGAACATCCGAATATCGACTCCCTGATGCAGTTCGTCGGCTTCGGCAAGTTCCGTGTCGAGGGGTGCAGGATAGTGAAGGACGACCCGCGCGTCCAGCTCGACCTCAACTCGATAGCCAAGGGTTATACGGTAGACCTCGCAGCCGAATTTTTAGAGGGCGAGGGGTGCACCGACTATATCGTCGAAATCGGCGGCGAGATACGCGCGAGGGGTGTCAATGCCAAGGGCAATCCGTGGCGTGTGGCTGTGGATTCGCCGTTCGACGGCAACGACTCGCCGGGCGAGTTCCGCCAGACGGTGGTCAATGTAACCGATTCTGCCCTGGCTACTTCGGGCAACTACCGCCGCTTCTATACCAATTCGGATGGGCAGAAGATTGCCCACACGATAGATCCGCATACGGGGCGGAGCGTCTGCTCGCGTCTGCTCTCGGCGACCGTCGTCGCGCGCGACTGCATTACGGCGGATGCATTAGGAACGATGTTCATGGCGCTGGGCGACGAACGCGCCGTCGCTACGGCACGCGAAATGCGCGACAGCGTGAAGGTATACTTCATTCTCGCTCCCGTGCAGGGTGCTGCGGAGGGGGCGGATTTCGAGATATTCTCGACCCTCGGCGAAGATATGTAAAAACGACAAATCGGATATTTCTATGAAACGTGCACTGATTCTCTACAACGTTCGGGCGGGACACGCCAAAATCGGCAAGCGGCTCGATGCCGTCGAGAGAATTTTCATCGAAGGCGGCTATGCTCCGGTGCCGAAACTAATCGAGTTCGGCAAAAATCCGTTCGACGGGACGGCGGCGGAGTCGTTCGACATGGTCGTGGTATGCGGCGGCGACGGAACGCTGAACTATGTGGTGAATGCGATGAAGGAGCGCGGACTGGACATTCCGATAGGAATCATTCCGGCGGGTACGGCGAACGATTTCGCTGGTGCCGTCGGCATGAAGAAGGATTTCGTGCGTGCCGCCCGTCAGATTGTCGGGGGCGTCGCCGAGCCGATAGACTGCGGCTGCGTGAACGGATTGTATTTCGTCAATGTGTTCAGTTTCGGACTGTTCACTACGACCTCCCAGCATACGCCCGACGCGATGAAACACGCGATTGGCAAGGCGGCATACCTTATCGAGGGGCAGAAGGAGCTGCACCACCGCGAATTCATTCCGCTGCATGTGCGGTACGACGGCGGCGAGATGGATGTACGCAGCCTTATCACGCTCGTTTTCAATGGCGAGACGGCAGGACGCTTCCGTCTGGCGCGCAAGGCATCGGTGCGCGACGGACTTTTTGACCTGCTGATGCTCGACAAGTGCGGAACGCTGGCCGCGGCGTGGGCGATGATACTCTATCTTATAAACGGCAAACCCAATTTCGCGGTTCGCCATATCCGCTCGGCGCATATCGAGATGTCGTCGCCGCTCTCGCCGCTTACCGATATGGACGGCCAGCATGGAGCGGAGTTCCCGCTGATTATCGACTGCATCCGCGGCGGAATCAGGGTAGTCTGTCCGAGGGGATAGGGCGGCGAAAAAATAAGGTAATTTAAGGTGGATAAGGTAAATAAGGTATTTAATGTCGCCGATGGTGCGGAAATCATTATTCACCTTAACTACTTTTTATAGCGGCAGGTATTAAGCCTGCCGCTTAACCTTAAATCACTTTATCCTTTATTCCCGTCGGCGCCGTACCTCGCCGTTCCGCCCAGTTCCTGCTCGATGCGGAGCAGACGGTTGTACTTTGCGAGGCGGTCGCTGCGCGACATCGAACCCGTCTTTATCTGTCCCGAACCCACCGCAACGGCAATGTCGGCTATCGTCGTATCCTCGGTTTCGCCCGAACGGTGCGAAATTATCGTGCGGAATCCCGCGCGGTGTGCCATATCTACGGCATCGAGCGTCTCGGTGAGCGTGCCAATCTGATTTACCTTGACCAATACCGCATTGCCGCACCTCTCCTCTATGCCGCGACGGATGAATTCGGTGTTCGTTACGAACAAATCGTCGCCGACCAACTGGCAGCGATCGCCGATTGCCTCGGTGAGCATCCGCCAGCCCTCCCAGTCGTCCTCCGCCATTCCGTCCTCTATCGAATCTATCGGATAACTGTCGACAAGACGGTGCAGATAGTCGATTTGCTCCTGCCGCGTGAGTTTCGCCCCTCCGTCGCCTTCGAACCGCGAGTAGTCGTAGATGCAGTCGGCGAAAAACTCCGACGAGGCGCAGTCCAGCCCGAGCGTTACGTCTTTCGGCGCGGAGAAACCCGCCAGCGAAACAGCCGACAGAATCGTTTCGAGCGCATCCTCCGTACCTTTGAATTTCGGGGCGAATCCGCCCTCGTCGCCTACGGCAGTGGACATGCCGCGCTGTTTGAGCGTCGATTTCAGCGCATGAAATACCTCTGCGCCCATTCTGACGGCCTCGTGAAAATCGGGCGCGCCTACGGGGCGTATCATGAACTCCTGAAACGCAATCGGAGCGTCGGAATGCGAACCGCCGTTCACGATATTCATCATCGGCACGGGCAGCACGCGGGCGTTCGTGCCGCCTATGTAGCGGTAGAGCGGCATCCGAAGCGCGTCGGCGGCGGCTTTGGCTGCGGCGAGCGACACGCCGAGAATGGCGTTGGCTCCCAGATGCGACTTGCCCTTCGTGCCGTCGATTGCAATCATCGCACGGTCGATTTCCGCCTGTGCCGTGACATCAGCTCCGACAAGTGCGGGCGCGATGATTTCGTTCACGTTCCTTACGGCTTTCAGCACGCCCTTGCCGCCGTAACGGTGCTTGTCGCCGTCGCGCAGTTCGAGCGCCTCGTGCGTGCCCGTCGATGCTCCGCTCGGCACGGCCGCACACCCGTGCGCCCCGCATTCAGTAAGGATTTCGACCTCGACGGTCGGCAACTCTGGAGTTTTGCGAGAAGATTGGCAAGGTCCACCTTCATGTTATTGCCCT
>CAZESW010000222.1:0-3088 GCA_964514795.1 uncultured Alistipes sp. | reverse complement strand
GGCTAAATACGGCATCAAGTAACGGAGTGCCGTTTGCGGTTTATTCCCCTGCCGACAAACCCGGCAGGGGAATTTTTTGTCCCGCGCCGGCATCCACATATTTTGCGGCTAAAATTTGGTATTATCTCGAAAAACGCTATCTTTGTAAAAAATAACCCCTTAATTATGAAACGTCTGCTTTTTATTTTGTCGTTGGCCGTCTTGTGCGGGTGCAGTAATAATGTAGATTATGATTCCGCCGATAAAATCTACGAGGTCGGCGATGTGTATTTTCACAAAGGAAAGGCTGGCATCGTATTTTGTGTAACCGATGGCGGCAGACACGGCAAGATTGTTTCGGGAAATTACGGGTTCTGCCAGTGGGCATCCATTGATGATATCGAGAAAGGACAGCTCGGCGTCTTCGATGAGGACGACGGAATGAACAATATGAACAAGATTCGGGCTGTCGAAGGATGGCGCGAGAAGTTTCCGGCATTCGCATGGTGCGCCGACAAGGGTGAGGAGTGGTATCTGCCGGCAAAAAACGAGGTGGAGATTCTGTTGAAATCCGGAGCCTTGTACGACAGGAATATATCGTTGTGGACATCGACCGAATATATGTTCACCGACTATTTCGCCGTGTCGATTGTCGAAATATATGTCGATTATCGGGTGAATGTTAATCATTACGCGCTGTGCGACAGCAAGTGTTATGTGCGTGCGATAGCCGCTTTTTAGACATTTCTGAATCACTAATTTCGAGGATATGAAACATCTGCTTTTGATATTGCTGCCGCTCGTCGTCGCTTGCGGATGCAGCAAAGAGGAGGGAACCTATGCGGTCGGAGATATTTATAGCCATAACGGCAAAACCGGCATCGTCGTTTCCGTGAGCGGCAACGGTCTGCACGGCAGAATCGTATCGACTGACGAAACCGAGGACTGTGTGTGGTCGGTCGAGTCGGTCGCGGTCGGAGCGAACGACGAGAATGACGGAATGAACAACATGAAAAAGATTCAGGCTATCGACGGCTGGCGTGAGAAATATCCGGCATTCGCATGGTGCGCCGACCATGGCAAGGACTGGTATCTGCCGTCGATGAATGAGTTGAAAATGATTAATAGCGCTAAAATAGTCGTGGTGAGAGACCAATACTGGTCGTCCACGGAGTATGACAAACAGCCTCAGGAATCTGTGAATACTTTCAGATTGGTTTACGGAACGGAGCATGCTACCTATAAAAACAAACTGTATGTTCGCACCAGGGCAATGGCAAAATTTTAGTTCTCTGCTCCCGGAGTACGTTTCCCCGCCGATAAAACTCGGCGGGGAAACTTTTTTAGGGACTCTAACGACTTTAAAGTCATTAATGACCTTAAAATCCCTAAGGGAAAAATTGGATGCTGTCGCGAAAGTCTGCCATTGTGTCAGTCGGAAACGGGTATATGTCAGTCGGGAAATGCAAAATGTCCGTTTTGACAGAGCAGTGACGCACAAATATCTAATTTTGGCAGAAATCGGGCTTTGGTATAGCGTTTGCTCGACTATACGGCGTATCACGAATACGAAATAGAAAATTAAACAAATAAAAACTTATAAGCATTATGGGAAAGATTATTGGTATCGATTTGGGAACTACGAACTCGTGCGTGGCAGTTATGGAGGGTTCGGAACCCGTTGTCATTCCTAACTCGGAGGGTCATCGCACCACTCCTTCGGTAGTGGCGTTCACCGACGGCGGCGAGCGCAAGGTCGGCGACCCGGCAAAGCGTCAGGCTATCACCAATCCTAAACGTACTGTATTCTCCATCAAGCGTTTTATGGGCGAGCAGTACGACAAGGTGCTGTCGGACATCGACCGTGCTCCGTACAGCATCGTGAAGGGTGCCAACAACACTCCGCGCGTCGATATCGACGGCCGCCAGTACACTCCGCAGGAGATTTCGGCAATCATCCTCCAAAAGATGAAGAAGACCGCCGAGGATTATCTCGGACAGGAGGTTACGGAAGCCGTAATCACCGTTCCGGCATACTTCTCCGACTCGCAGCGTCAGGCGACCAAGGAGGCGGGCGAAATCGCGGGTCTTACCGTGCGCCGTATCATCAACGAGCCTACGGCGGCCGCTCTTGCCTACGGTATGGACAAGAAGAACAAGGATATGAAAATAGCCGTTTACGACTTGGGCGGCGGTACGTTCGATATTTCGATTCTCGAACTCGGCGACGGCGTGTTCGAGGTGAAGTCCACCAACGGCGATACGCATCTCGGTGGCGACGACTTCGACCATGTGCTGATTGACTATATGGCAGAGGCGTTCAAGGCGGAGCACGGCGTTGATTTGCGTCAGGACCCTATGGCGTTGCAGCGTCTGAAAGAGGCTGCCGAGAAGGCGAAAATCGAACTCTCCTCGTCGCAGTCCACCGAAATCAACCTGCCTTATATCATGCCTATCAACGGCATCCCGCAGCACCTGGTGATGACGCTTACCCGCGCCAAGTTCGAACAGTTGTGCGACCATCTGATACAGAAGACCATCGAGCCTTGCAAACTCGCTCTTCGCGACGCAGGTCTGTCGGCTTCGCAGATTGACGAGGTGATTCTGGTCGGCGGTTCGACCCGTATTCCTGCCATTCAGAAAATCGTCGAGGATTTCTTCGGCAAGACTCCGAACAAGTCGGTGAATCCGGACGAGGTAGTGGCTATCGGCGCTTCGATTCAGGGCGGTGTCCTCACCGGCGAGGTCAAGGACGTGCTTCTGCTCGACGTTACTCCGCTGTCGCTCGGTATCGAGACCCTCGGCGGCGTGTTCACCAAGCTCATCGAGTCCAACACGACGATTCCGACCCGCAAGAGCGAGGTATTCTCGACCGCTGTCGATAACCAGCCTTCCGTGGAAATCAACGTATGCCAGGGCGAGCGTCCGCTGGCGAAAGACAATAAGAGCATCGGCCGTTTCCACCTCGACGGCATCCCTGCTGCACCGCGCGGCGTGCCGCAGATCGAGGTTACGTTCGACATCGACGCCAACGGTATTCTGAACGTGTCGGCGAAGGACAAGGGCACGGGCAAGGAGCAGAAGATCCGCATCGAGGCTTCGTCGGGTC
>CAZESW010000221.1:0-3094 GCA_964514795.1 uncultured Alistipes sp. | reverse complement strand
ACTACCTGCGCCCGTCGTTCGATTTCTACCAGAAGGTGCTCTGGATGCGCGAGAAGGTCGAACTGCTCGGCCCCGAGGAGGTGCGCCGGGAGTTCGCGGACATCGTCGCGAAAATCGCGAAAATATACGACAACGCGCAAAATTGAGTATCGGTTCGACGGTACGATTGCGGACGATGTTTTTGATTCCTCAGCTACTGAAATTGTACGCCGCGACCTATTACCAAAGTTGTAGCCCTACTCCTCCTCTCCGGCGGTCCCGTCCAAACCCGTGTCGGTACAGATGCCGGAGGCATGCCAACGCCACGGTTTGCAGTTGATGATTCGGTAGCGTATTGCCGAAGGTCTGTCGCGATGCCTGCAAGGTATCGTAAGATTCATAGTCGGGATAATCCATGCCGTAGGCGCGGTGCGTCTCCTGCAGGCACACCTCGTCGAACCGGCTTGGGGCGAATCAGACTGTAAAATTTTTCGACGATTTCGCCGTGCGCATGACAACGACTCCTACCGAGCAAACGTTTGTTCGGCACTCGTTCACCGTTTCAAAATCTATGGCTGCAAAATCCTTCGATTTCTCGCACATTTTCTTGCCAAGGCAAGAAAATGTGCATAATTCAGTTTCCGGATGAATTTCCGATTTTGTGGCGAGAACTGTCGTCGATGCAGGTCCTGCCACAAAAACGGAATAAATACTAAAAAATAGTTACATATTGTTTGATGTCGCGCGGACGATTGAGCAGACGGACACTTTCGAGCATCAGACCGCTGCGACGGTTATCCTCCTCGCCCCACTCCTTGTTATGAGTTGCGAATGAAGTTATACGGTTGAACAAATCCCACATATTGACATCGCTCCGGGCCTCCGTAAATGGGAAATGCTTCATGTCGTATCCCGCTTTGGCATACATATCCGACAGCCGCCCGTAAGGGGCTATCTCCTCGGTGGCAGCATCGTCTGCGCCATAGCGGGCGAGCAGACGGTTTGCCTGCCGCACCTCGCCGACCGAAGCATCGGTCTGCATCGCCAGCAGCGCATTTCGCCGGGTCCTTTGCAGATTCGCGCCGATGAAGGTTCCGGACTGAGGCAGAGCCAGCAGCCGAAGTATGGACGACTCGTCGAGCTGGTTGGTTCGGGCCATTTTCCGCTCTACGGCCTCCATCTGCCCGTTCGAGCAAACCATTCGCAGATAATAGTTTCCTGCCTCGACTTCTCCCAGATTCCAGCGGAACCAGATGCCGTTTGTCATAAACTCGTCGCCGGGAGCAAACTCGTCGTAAACGGCGTTGTTGGGCAGCAGACTTACCATGATGCCGCCCTAGCCGTTATCGTTCGTGTAGAATTTGTCGGGCATATAGCCGTTGTCGCTCATGAACATATCCAGAAAGTCGAAGAACGACCGGGCGGGGATAGCATCTTTTTTGAGAGGTGTCGCACCGATGATTCTGCGCTGTTCGGGGTCGGCGATAAGTGCTATCCTGCCCGCCTTCTCGATACTGTTCGAGATGGCGAGATAGTTGCGCAGGTCGCGGATTCCGTTGTTTCCGAATGTGTCCGCAACCGCCATCGACTGTTGCTTGGAAATGCCGATAAATGTATCGAGCCGGTCGCAAATCTCCGGCTCGACGGCGAGTTCGAGTCCGTTTATCATATAAGTGTTTTCTCCCGTCGAAATAAGGTCTTGCGGTTCGACGGCACGGAAAGGCATCTGTGCCGAAACAAAGGCATCACGACGCCGCGAGTAAGTCTGACTATCCATTTTGCCGTGTATTTAAGTTGTTGAACAATTTGTCGAAACGGTCGGCAAAGTCGTGCAGCTGGTTGCGGACGTTGCGTTGCATACGTTTGAGCGCCTGATCCTGTTCGTAACGCTCCTCGTCGAAAAATACGTCGCCGATTGTGCTCAGATTGTAATACAGTTTGACACCGACATCTCCGCGACGATGCTTCGAGAACGTTATGTAACGGTCGGAATAGATGTTTTTCGGATTGTCGAGCCGCAGTTCCATCATCGCCGTAATCATGTGTTTCAGACGGTTGGAACCTACGAAAGCTCCCGATTTCGTTACCTGCTGAATGGTCAGAAATGTTGTGTTGATTCCTCGTCGGTTCTGCGCCTTGTTCTGCTGTTTGATGAGCGATAACAGCATGCTTTCCGCCCGCTTGTTCGTAACGTTCTCCTCCTCTTTGACTACGCCCTGCAACTCGTGAAACGAATCGACCGCCACTATATCCCAGCCTTCATCGAGCGTGTCGGCGACAACCTGCCACGAGTGCGAATCCTCGTCGAAACCGCTCTCCACGAAAAGAATGTCGAGGTCGCGGAATTTCGGAAAGCGTTCGACATATACGGCAAGGTCGATTTCGTTCATCTCGGCACTGATGAACAGTATGCGTGTCTGCGGCTGCACGATATGAATATTTGCCAGCATATTGAGGATAATGGTCGTCTTGCCGACACCGGGGTCGCCGATAATCATATAGTTTACCCCTTTGGGCAGTCCCTGATAACTGCACAGCAGGTTATCGAGTATGGTTTGCGTGCGAAAGTTGACAAACAGACTTTTGTCGAACTGCACGTCGCGCATCTTTACTATCCGGTTCATATTTTTTGCCGTATCGTTTGCAGCAAAAATAGAGGGTCTGTCTGCCAAATCGCGTCAGAGCATAAAAAAATCCGCCGTGCGTCGGCAGATTTTTCGTGCATTCCGTAACCTGTTACGGAATGGTATGAATGTATTTGCGGGGCAAGCCCGAGGAGGTGGCCAAGGCGATATGCTTCGGGCTGTTGCTGCGCTCGCGCGAGGAGCGGCGCAACTGTTGTCGGGTCTCAGGGCAATGAAAACATCCTTGCGCTCTTCAATGTCCGCTGGGAATACAACAATCGCAATCACCGGATTGCAAAGTCGAAGTATCACAGCGCTGCCCGATAAGACCGCGCCTGCAAACAACTGTCCATGACAATTTGGGCAGCGTATTTACTTGTCGAATAACGCTCCGGGCTCCCACTGCAAAAACTCCTCTATGGGAACGCCTCCCGACCCGACGACAAGCGAATGCGTCGGATTGAACCGCTGGACGAACTCCGGCAGTCCGG
>CAZESW010000220.1:0-3107 GCA_964514795.1 uncultured Alistipes sp. | reverse complement strand
CAATTATATGAAATATTTAGTTTTAATACAACCAACCATTTTGGGCATCATTACCGTTTTTTTTGTTTAGTCGAAGCCGTTAAGGTTTCTAAGGTGTTTAAAGTGTTTAAGGTGTTTAAAGTGTTTAACGACTTTAATTACCTTAAATTACCTTAAATTACCTTAAACACCTTATCTGCTTTATCTCCTCCTATCGTGCAAACCTATAATACGTTCCGAGCGGCAGCTCCTTCGATGCGCGGTCGGCGAAATAGAGTTCGCCGTACTCCTCGTGCTGCGGTACTCCGAACATCTGATGGACGATTGTACGCGCGAGTGTCGATGACAACCCCATCGAATAGAGGTTGAAGACGAGAAAGGCATCCTTCGGCACGAGCAGTTCGGCGCAGCATTCGAGCATCTGCGCGATATTCTCCTCCAAAACCCATTTTTCGCCGTTCGCGCCACGTCCGTATGCGGGCGGGTCGAGGATTATGCCGTCGTAACGGTTCCCGCGGCGTACCTCGCGCTGTACGAACTTCATCGCGTCCTCGACTATCCAGCGGATGCCGTCCATACCGCTCGCCTCCATATTCTCGCGCGACCACGTTACGACCTGCTTCACCGAATCGACGTGCGTTACCTCCGCCCCCGCAGCCCGTGCGGCGAGGGATGCGCCACCCGTGTAGGCGAAGAGATTCAATACTTTGGCACCCCGTTTGGCAATGCAGCGGTCGTAGATGAAATTCCAGTTCGCGGCCTGCTCAGGAAATATGCCGACGTGCTTGAACGATGTCAGTCCGAGCCGCATCGACAGATGCATGTCGCGGTAGTCGTAGCGGATGCTCCATCGCGACGGCATCTTCGGCGAGAGCCGCCACTCTCCGCGTTCGTCATTGCGTTCGTCGCGCAGGAACGAGGCGTCGGCAATCCGCCGCCACTCGTTCTCCGAAAGCGATTTGTGCCATATAGCCTGTGGTTCGGGACGGCGCAGTACGTATGCGCCGAAACGTTCGAGCTTCTCGAAATCGCCCGAATCTATCAGTTCGTAATCTTTTATGTCCGGTGTCAGTTGCATCTCTTTTATCTTTGTTCGCTCACGTCGGTGAGGCTCATCCGGCAGGCCGCGCAGTCGAAATTCAGTTCATAGCGTTTGCGCCCGCGTTCGAGGAACAGTTTTCCGCCGAGCGTGTGGCGTTCGCGCAGACATTCGCCGATTTCGCGGCGTATGCAGTAGTCGGATACCATCACCCGCTCTCCTGCGGTCGTCGTCCGGCAGTCCAGCCCCTCGGCGATATGCTCCGCTCCGTGCGACGAGTAAAATTCGCGGGCAAGACGGTTCGTTACGTTGTCCTGCGGCGTCAGACTCTTGTCGGGATATACGGCAGCCGTGTTCTCGCGGAAGATTTTGCCTTGTGCACGGTTCGCCAGCCGCTCCGTCCGCAGACGTCCGAGCAGCTCGCGGCGCAGTGCCGCTATCGCCGCCGACGGGGCAAAACGTATGCCGCCTGTGATTTCTATATTTCGTATCTCGAACGGGGTGTCGCCGCTTTTGGACATCTGCGTCCGTGCGACCTCCTCCATTTTGGCAGTGTTTTTCGCTTCGGCTGTTTCGCATCCGATTCGCGCACGGGCGGTTATGCCCTGCTCGTCGGTCGCCGTCGCTTCGATTCCGTCGTCGAGGAACCGCAGTTCTATGTTCGCCGCTATCGTGCGGCGTATGCGGCTGCGCTCGACGGCGAGCGAGAAAAGACGGTTGTAGTTGCGGTATATCTCCGTGCCGCGGACTATGCCGTCGATACGGTTGGGGGTTATGCGCCGTCCGTCGGCCGCATTCACGTTCGTGCCGACGAGTTCGCCGCCGACGATGAAACAGATTCCGTCGCCCGTTGCCAAATCGTTGTCGCAGTCGAGCGTAAAGGTGTTTCCGGCGGTCTTGACGACACGACCTATGCGTTCGCCCATCGCCTTCGGTGTGTCGAACGACGCTACGCCCGCATGTTTGCCGTCGAAAAAGTAGTCGGATGCCCCGCGTGTGAAACTCTTGGTCGGGTCGGGCGCGAATTCGGCTACGCTCCGTCCGCAGGAACTGCGCCGGCAGTCGTCGCGCCGGGCGATTTCGGCATCGAGCAGACGGCGGTAGTGGCTCACCGTGTTGCGCAGATAGGTGCGGTCTTTGAGCCGTCCCTCTATCTTGAACGAGGTGATGCCTGCATCTATCATCTCTCCGAGGTGTGCCGACAAATCGAGGTCGCGCACCGAAAGCAGATGCTTGCCCTTGATTATGGTGTTGCCCGCAGCATCAGTGAGGTCGTATGCCAGACGGCACGGCTGGCTGCATTCGCCCCGGTTGCCGCTCCGTTCGCTCATCGACCGCGAGAGAAAACAGCGTCCGCTTTGGGATACGCAAATCGCTCCGTGAATGAAAGCTTCGAGTTCGATGTCCGTCCGGCTGCGTATCGCGCGGATTTCGTCTATCGAGAGCGACCGTTCGAGTATCGCCCGTGCGAATCCCGCCTGACCGAAGAATGCGACCCGTTCGGGCGTAACGCAGTTGGTCTGCGTCGAGGCGTGAAGTTCGACCGGCAATCCCATGCGGCAGTATGCCATGTCCTGCACTATCAGGGCGTCGGCACCCGCTTCGACGAGCGAACGGGCGAGCGATTGCGCCTCGTCGGTCTCGCCGTCGAAAAGCAGCGTGTTGAGCGTAACGTAGAGTTTAGCCCCGAACGTGTGGGCGTATTCGGCAGCCCGTGCGATATCCTCGACGGAGTTCGTGGCTGCATACCGCGCACCGAATTTCGTGCCGCCTATGTAGACGGCATCGGCTCCGCAGTCGATTGCGTCGATTGCGGATGCGAGGTCTTTCGCCGGTGCGAGCAGTTCGATGGTTTTCACGGTTCGTGGTTTATCCGATGCAAAAGTAACAAATTCCGCACAAAATAATAATCATGAAATGAAATTAGGCACTATTAAAACTTTAACTTATATATGTCATCGCGAGGACCTGCATCCGATTTGCGGTATGATACCTGATACCGCTCTATGCAGGGCTGTGGCGATCTACCGCTGTCGGAAACCACCGTGCAGATACCCGACAAATACACAATGGTAGATGCTCACGTCGA
>CAZESW010000219.1:0-3137 GCA_964514795.1 uncultured Alistipes sp. | reverse complement strand
TTACGGTTCTTTCCGACCTGGTGCTTGACAAACTGCTCGGCATCAAGGACCTGCGCACCTCGAAGCGTATCGATTTCGTCGGCGGCATCCGCGGTCTCGGCGAACTGAAACGCAGGGTAGACAGCGGCGAGATGAAAGTTGCATTCGCGCTTTATCCGGTATCTATGAAACAACTGATAGACATCGCCGACACCGGCAACATCATGCCTCCCAAGACGACATGGTTCGAGCCGAAACTGCGTTCGGGAGTAGTTATCCACTCATTCGAATAACAAGTTATGAAAGCATTACGCATATTTACCGCTACCGCGCTGTCGATACTCTCGATAGCATCGCTCTCGGCAGCCGACAACGGCGGCAAACGGGCGGAATGGGTATTCTCTAAATCGAAGAACCCGAAACCGGCTACGGAATTCGTCGAGTCGGGACTCTACCGTTCGCAAGCAGGAGAACCTGCCACAATAAGTTTCGTTCGCGCGAAACGCTCCGCAGACCAGGCAAAAAAACTGTCGCACCAAAAGGGAATGCCGGTCGCCGAAAATACGGCGGCAGGCGATTACTGGCTGTTCGAAATGCCGGTAGAGCATCTCGATGCAGGTACGGTCGTCGATTTCTGGACGATGTTCTTCTGCAATCCGTGCGATGAAACGCACAGATTCTCGTTCGAATACTGCGATGGCGGCAAATGGATTCCGGCATACGCACAGACGAAGGAGAACGGCGTAAAATACAACTGCCTTTCCACCACATCCGACAAGCACCCGCGCAGACTTTGGACATCGGTGCGTCTGTCGAAGGCAATCGACAACGGAGCCGTCAAATTCCGTATCAAGCAATCGGACAAAGCCGTTCTGTCCACAACCCTCGGAGGCTCGAACAACGGACAGTCGCCGAAGATAGTCTGCTATGACGCAACCGTTCCGCGCGATACGCTGAAAATGCTGTTCATCGGCAACAGCTACACTTACTACAACGAGTATCCGGTGATATTCAAGGAAATCGCATGGCGTGAGGGACACTATGCCGACTGCAATATATTCATTTCCGGCGGTTACACGATGAAAGCCCACCTCGCCAACAAGGTAAGCTGCGAAACCGTCGCAAAAGGCGGATACGACTATGTATTCTTGCAGGACCAAAGTTTCAACGCCGTACTTATCGATACCGAGGACGACAAAGGCGTAGTCGAGAACATGACGAAAATGGTCGAGCGTGCGAAAAAGTATAGTCCGGAAGCGAAAACCGTTATCGAAATCACCTGGGGACGCAAATTCGGCAGCAACAATCTCGGCAAGAAGTTCGAATATCTGCCTGCCAAATATCCGACCTATTTCGCTGATTACAATGCGATGCAGAACCGCCTTACCGAAATGATAACCACAGAGGCGGAAATCACCGGCTCGCAGTTATCGCCCGTAGGTATCGCTTGGCAGATAATCCGCCGCGAACGTCCGGATATAGAATTGTATGCCAAAGATGCGCACCATCCGTCGTATGCGGGATCCTACCTATCGGCAATCGTCGCATATCTGACGGTGTACCGCACTCCGTTCGGCGACAATCCGATAAACGGCAAACTCGATGCTGCGACGGCGGCATATCTGAGAGAGGTCGCACAGCGCGTGGTACTCAAAGGCGAAAAATAACAGACTGCACGGTATAACAACATACATCAAAAAACGCTATCTTTGCAGAAACCGATATTAAACACCAAATTATAATTACCATGACTATTAAAGAAAGAATGGACAAGGCGCTCGAAATGGCCGGTCAGACCAAGGGTGCCGAAATTTCGCAGGGTGCAATCAAGAGTACGCCTGCACTGTTCAAAAAATTCTTCCCGGGAGAGAAGGCAATCGTTATCACCGACCATTTCGTATGGACCGCTGCCGGTGAGGCTGTATACAACATCATGAATGCCGAGGGCATCGAGTGCGACAAATTCGTTATTCCGGACAAGAGCTTCCACGCAGAGTGGAAATATGTCGAGATGGTCGAGGAGGCTATCAAGAACAGCAACGCAATCGCTATCGCAGTAGGTTCGGGCGTTATCAACGACCTTTGCAAACTCGCATCCTATCGCCTCGACAAACGCTATATCTGCATCGCTTCGGCGGCATCCGCAGACGGTTACTCCACGTCGGGCGCAGCTATCGTGAAAGACGGTTCGAAGCAGACTTTCTTCTGCCCTGCACCGCTCGTCATCATCGGCGACTCCGACATTCTGCGCAACGCTCCGGCACGTCTTACCGTAGCCGGTTATGCCGACCTCGCAGCGAAGATTCCTGCCGGCGGTGAGTGGATGATTGCAGATTTGTTCGGCACAGAGCCTATCATACCGGATGCATGGCACGCAATACACGATATGCTCCCTGAACTGCTCGCAGACGCACAGGCTATCGCAGACCGCACCCACAAGGCGGTTGAAAACCTCTTCGCAGGTCTTACAATGGCAGGTGTCGCGGCACAGATTGCAAACTCGACCCGTCCGCTTTCGTGCGGCGACCACCTTTACAGCCATATCCTCGATATGAATCACCACACTTGCGAGGGGCGCATGGTTCTGCACGGATTCCAGGTATCGGTCGGCACTCTCACCATGTGCGCATTCTTCGACCAGCTGCTCAAACAAGACCTCACCAAACTCGATGTAGACGCATGTGTAGCCGCTTGGCCTACCAAAGAGCAGGAAATCGCACGCGCAACCGAACTCTTCAAGAACTTCCCTGTACCGGAACTCGGCCCTACCGAAATCGAAAAGAAATGGCAGTCGCCGGAAGAGGTTCGCAGACAGTTGAACCTCGTAAAGAGCGTTTGGCCGGAGTTCAGCGAGAAACTGCGCAAGCAGGTTTACTCGTTCGAGAAGATGTACGACCTGTTCAAGACGGCAGGCGCACCGGTAGACCCTACGCAGATTGGCGTTTCCCGCCGCGAGTGGCGCGACAACACACACTTCGTACAGTTGATGCGTTGGAGAATCAACCTGTTCGACCTTGCAAAACGCGCACAGATTTACGACAAACTCGTAGACGGCGTATTCGGCAAGGGCGGTGTGCTGGAAGCATAATCGATTCCGGACTTTAATAAAAACATCGGCAGTCAAATGACTGCCGATGTTTTTTCGTTCCGGGAGGTGC
>CAZESW010000218.1:0-3162 GCA_964514795.1 uncultured Alistipes sp. | reverse complement strand
ATTTAGAACGGCAGGTCGTCGGGGTTGTCATCCGGAACCTGCGGAGTTGCAGGAGCGGCAGCAGGTTGCTGATATGCCGGTTGCTGCTGTTGGTAAGTCTGCTGATAGCCCGACTGCTGCGGCTGGGCAGGCGCACCCGGCTGCGATGCGGAATTATTGTCGGAGCGGCGGCCGAGCAGTTTCATATCGTTGGCGAGAATCTCTGTCGAATAGCGTTTCTGATTGTCCTTATCCGTCCATTCGCGGGTGCGGAGCGAGCCCTCGATATAGAGCTGGCTGCCCTTGCGGACATATTTATCCACTATATCGGCCAGACCGCGCCACAGCGTAACGGTGTGCCACTCGGTAAGTTCCTTAGTTTCGTTGGCCTGACGGTCGAATATGCGTTCGGTAGTCGCAAGACGCAGACGGGCAACCTTAACGCCCGATTCGAGCGAGCGAACCTCCGGGTCGAGACCGACATTACCGACCAAAATTACTTTGTTAATCATATCTCTTACAGTTGTTTTATCAATTCAACGAACAGTTTCGCCATACGCAGTCCCGCCTTCTTGCCCTGACGCTGCACGTCCTCGTGGTCGCCGATTTCGTCGCTCAGTCCGCAGTTGGTAATCACCGACATGCCGAACACCGGCACGGACATGTGGCGGGCCACGATAACCTCGGGAACGGTGGACATCCCGGCTGCATCACCGCCGATAGCCTTGAAATAGCGGTACTCCGCCTGCGTTTCGAACGACGGCCCGGTAGTGCCGACATATACGCCGTATTGCAGTTTGATATTCTCGCGCTCGGCGATTGCAGTCGCCTTGGCAATAATACCCTTGTCGTAGCAGTTGTGCATATCTGGAAATCGCGGGCCGAACTTCTCCATGTTAGGTCCGATAAGCGGATTCGGCATCAGGTTGATATGGTCGGTGATAACCATCAGGTCGCCCACACAGAACGAGGTGTTGATGCCGCCGCTGGCATTGGACACGAACAGATATTTGATACCGAGCACAGCCATGACGCGAACCGGGAAAGTAACCTGCTTCATCGCATATCCCTCGTAGTAGTGGAAACGGCCCTGCATCGCCACTACCCTGCGTCCGCCTATTTCGCCGAAAATCATGCGGCCTTTATGGCCCTCGACGGTCGAAACCGGTGAATGCGGAATATCCTTGTACTCGACGGAGAAGCGTTCGTCGATATTATCGGCGAAATCACCAAGGCCCGTACCGAGAATTATGCCTATCTCCGGTCGGAAATCGCCGGTTACGCTGCGCAGATAATCAGCAGCCTCTAATATATGTTCCATTGTTGCGTTGTTTTAAGTCGTTATCCAGTTTGTCGAAGAACTCGCCGGCGAGATTGTCGATGAATACCATACGGACATTCTCGTAGAAGAGCCGTTCGCGAACCGACTGCGGGACCTTGCTGCTGCTGAACAGTTTCACGGCATCTTTCTCTGTCGTGATTATGACCGCATCGGGATATTCGTCCAGCACCCGCTGCATAAGTTTGAGGTCGCCGACACGATACGAGTGGTGGTCTTCGAATTCGAGCGACCGCACGACGTCGTACTTGCGTTTCAGTCCGTCGATGAACACGTCGTTATTGCCGATACCGCACATGGCGATAACCTCGCTGCCGTATTTCACCGAACCTTTGACTCCGTCGAACACCGGGCGCACGTTACCCTCTATCACCTTCGTGAAATAGAGGCTCTGATAAGGCGCCTGTTCGAGAACCATGCGCATGATGCGGGCGTCGATAGGCGTCATGTCGTCCGGACATTTTGTCACGAGAAAATAATGTGCACGGCGCAGCGAAGCGACCGTATCGCGCAACTGACCGTAAGGCAGAAGAAAGTCATGCTGAACCGGACGGGTGGCATCGACCATTATTATGTTGATGAACGGTTTCACGTAGCGATGCTGGAAACCGTCGTCCATAATTATCAGATTCACGTCGGGATGCAGCGCCATGATACGTTCGATAGCATAGGTGCGCTTCTCGCAGACGATGACCGCCACCGACGGATATTTGCGCTTTATCTGCAACGGTTCATCACCGACATCGCGATAGGAGTCAGTGACTTCAACCTCGCGATAGCCCTTGGTCGAACGACCGTAGCCACGCGAAAGCACCGCCACATTATGTGTTTTGGAGAAATGGGCGACGAGCAATTCGACGGTCGGGGTCTTGCCCGTACCGCCGACGGTGATATTGCCGACACAGATTATCGGAATATCGTATTCGGTACTGTGAAGCACACCTGCATCGAACAGCAGATGACGGAGACGGATACCCGCCCCGTAAATCACCGATGCTATTTTGAGAAACAGTTGCTTCATTCGCGTATATATTTTTTCAAACGGTAACTATATACAACCTTACACCAAACACAGTTATGTAACGTACTCGGATAGCCGATTGTTGCGGTTCTCGCGGCGAAGCCGCGTTTACAGGTGTTACCCACCCCCTAAATCCCCCGCCTGTGCGGGGAACTTCGGTCGGAACCCGCAAGGGCATACGGCTTTGGAATACCGTCAGTGTAGAATTGTATATAATCGCCTTTCAAAGATACGTAAAATAAATCAAGCTGCAAAACATTACGGCTCGATTTTTTCAAAAACCGCGCATAATTCTTCGAAATATCCCAAATTTTATTAACTTTGCAGAATATGAGAAGAGTGTACCTGATAGCCGCAACGGCATGTGCGGCGATATTATCATACGGCTGCTCGCGGATTTCCACCAAATCCGCGGAGGAAGCGGAAGCAACGCGCAATATCGTGTTCGGAATCGATGCCGACGGTTACGAACTGGACAAATGCACGGTCGAGAGAGGCGACACGTGGAGCAAGATTCTCGACTCCTACGGAATCGACGGACACCGCATAAACCGGCTCGACAAACTGGCAGCCGACGTCTGCCCGCTGCGTCAAATCAGAGCCGGCAACAGCTACACGACATTCATAAAGAGCGATTCGACGATGCACAGGCTCGACTATCTCGTCTACGAAAAGAGTCTGACCGACTACGTCGTATTCGCGTTCGTCGGCGATTCGGTAGCTGTTTCTACGGGAGTACGCGACGTGGACATCCGCCGTCAGAAACGCAGCGCGACGATAGAGAGCTCGCTGTGGGGAGCGATAATCCGTGAAAAACTGCCGT
>CAZESW010000217.1:2154-3236 GCA_964514795.1 uncultured Alistipes sp. | reverse complement strand
TTCAGCAGTTCATCCGCCTTTTTGCGGGCTTCGTCGAGCAGTTTCGCGGACTGCTTCTCCGCCTCCGAAACGAGTTTGTCGCCCGCTTTCTCGGCGGCGAACTGCGCGATTTTGTTCGACGACTTGTCGATAAGTTTCTGACGCTCCGCCTTGGCCGCCTCGACAAGTTTCGCACCCGCCTTTTCCGCTTCGGCAATCAGTGCGTCCGCCTGCTTCTGCAACTCGGCGTTCACGCTCTCCTTGGTTATGCCGACAGTGGCGAGAGCCTGCTCGACGGTCTTTTTGGTGTCGAGGGTAATCTTGGGCGACGAAAACGAACCTCCGATTTTGGCATACGCCGTCAGATTCTCCGGCAGAGCGACCGTCGCGGCATAGTCGATGCTCTGGTCAAGGCCCGTCGTTCCCGACAGCGTAAGTTTCACGCCGCCGATTTTGATGTCGAAGGGCTTGGTTATGACGTTGCCGTCCTTAATCGTAAAACTGACCAGCGTAGGCTCGGTATGCTGCAAATCGGCGATTTTGTTGTCGCCAAGAGCCTTCGAAAGCGCGTCGAGAACCTTGATATTGCTCAGTTTCAGATTGCCCGACTTAATCTGTCCGTTGCCGTTCACGCTTTTAAGCACGGGATTCATCTCTTCGTCAAGCGACATCGCCGCCGCGAGTTTCATCGTATACGTACCGTCGATATTCTCGAAAATAGGTGCAATCTGCTGCATCAGTTCCAGTTGCTGAAACGTGGTCTTGAACGAAGCCTCGCTGAACGACGCATCGAGCGCCACTTTGGGCGACTTCACGTTCGCCGTCGAGTACTGCGCATAAGCCGAAGCCTTGCCGTTGAACAAATCCATAGCGAGGCGGTCGAGCGTCAGCGCACCGTTCTTCACGGTAATCACGCCACGCAGATTCTCGATAACCATCTTCTCGAACAGCACCTTTCCGAACGTGCTGTCGAGCGTCAAATCGAGATTCTTCGGCACCTCGATAACTCCCGCCGGAGTCTCCTCCCCGTCCGTCGGTTTCTCCTCCGCAGCCTTCTCTTCGGTCGGCTCGTCCGAAGTCATAGCCGCCATAAGTTCGTTGGC
>CAZESW010000217.1:0-2054 GCA_964514795.1 uncultured Alistipes sp. | reverse complement strand
TCGGTAACCGATTTAGGCAGGTCGGCATACTTGAAACTGCCGTTCTTCACCGCCAAATCGAGAGCGAACGCAGGATAGGATTTCGCCGTCATGCGACCGCGCACCCATGCTTTGAGCGACACGTCGCCCGCAGCCGTCAGGTTCTTGAAATCCTTGGTATAGAATGCCGGAACGAGCGACAGGATGTTGCGGAAGTCGTTGCCCGAGCAGTCGAGCGTAATATCGGTATCGATGTCGTCGCCGAGCAACTGCACCCAGCCGTCCAGTTTCGCTTTCACGGAGTTCACCGACAACTGATTGTCGGACAGCGTAAAGCGGTTGTTCTTCAAGTCGGCGGCGACAGCGGCTTTCAGCGTAGCCTCGATGCCTTTGGCGAGGGTCGTTCCGTCGCTCACGAACGTGATGTCGCCTGCCGAGACATTGGTCTGCACGGTCGTCTGCGCAGCCGAGAGGTCGCCTTTCAGTGCCACGTCGAGCGGCGACACATGGAAGTGCATCTTAGCCGATTCGTCCGTGAAGAAAATCTTAGCCTTTTCGATGCGGAAATCGGTTATCGAAAGTTTGAACGACGATTCGCCCGACTCCTCCCCGGCAGGCTGTTCCGCCTCGTCGGACGGCTTCATGATGTCCCAGTTAGCCTTGCCGTCGGCAAGCACGCGGGCGTTGATTTCGGGCGCTGCGAGGATGATTTTCGACACCTCGAAACTCTCGCCGAATATCGAGAACAAATCGACGACCACCGAGATTCGCGACGCAGCGACGAGCCGGTCGCCCTCGAACGCACCGTGGCATGTCACGACGAAATCCTCCAAATCGAGCGATGCCTTCGGGAAGAGGCGGAACAGCGAGATGTCGAGTTTCGAAAAATCGACCGTCGCCTCGACCATTTCGTTAGCCTCCTTTTTCACAATGTCGCCGATTTTGCCGCTCAGGGCAATCGGAACGATAATCATCAGGGCGACGATTGCGACAATCAGTCCGCCCGCAACTTTAAGCAGAGTCTTCATTTATCTTTGTGTTTTATGTGGTAAAGATACGAATAAGTGAGTGCAAAGCAAAATTTTTAAGGTCTTTAAAGTCTTTAATGTCCCTAAAAATCGCAAGTCCGCAAGGATGTGTTGGCGAAATTTTAGTAACTTTGCAATCAAACAAATACTACGATTATGAAAAGATTTCTGATTATCGCGCTCGCATTCTGCGCCGTTTCGCAGACGGCAGACGCACAGGGCTGGCTCGACGCCGTCAAGAAGGTCGCGACCGAAGCCGCCGACAAGGCGACCGGCGGACAACTCACCGCCAAAGCGATTATAGGCACTTGGAACTACTCCGCACCTGCCGCACGTCTCGACGGCGACAGCACGTTGAGCAGCCTCAGCGGTTCGCTCGTCGGCTCGACGCTCGGCACCAAAATGGCGGCGGCATTCGAGAAGGTCGGTATCCGCGAGGGTTTCTGCACAATCACGTTCAACGACGACGGCTCGTTCGCAATGCCCGTCAAAGGCAAATCCGTCAGCGGAACCTACGAGTTCGACCCTGCGACGCACGCCATCACGCTGCACATCGGCAAAAGCAGCCTCGGTTCGTTCGGCGGATATGCCTACATCAGCGGCTCGAAACTGCAAATCGTCTTCCCGACCGACAAACTGATGACGTTCCTGACGCAGTTCGGTTCGAAAATCACGGCACTGTCATCGGTTACCGCACTGTTGGAGAAGTACGACAGTGCATATCTCGGCTTCGAGTTCGAGAAGTAGGACAAGGTCGTTAAAGTAACGCGGCAGGCCCGAAGCCTGCCGCTATAATTAAACAAGGTGTCTAATGTTCCTGCCAATTTCGGCGACATTAAACACCTTATTTCACCTTAAATACTTTATCTACCTTATTGACTCGCCGAAAACAACGACACAGATTGTCTGCTCCAATGTATGACCTGTATTACCGGCGAGCGACCTTTTATCACTCCTTGTGGACATCGCGATAGTTGCCGTCGGCATGACGGCGCATCGTGCGTCCGTCGGTGGTCGTAACCGTGTCCGAACCTTGCGAACCCGTAA
>CAZESW010000216.1:0-3276 GCA_964514795.1 uncultured Alistipes sp. | reverse complement strand
GAAATACGTCGCCCGGTTCTTTCCAGTATTCGCCCCAGTCGCCGAACGCCATAAGTTTCTGCGTCCGGTCGTCGAGTTGGATATTGCCTTTCAGCCGTGCATAGCCGTTGTCGCGATAATAGTCGAGGGTATCGCTCCACAGCTCCTGCTCCTCGGTGAGTACATATCCGTTGAGCGTCAGCGAATACCGCTGGCTGTCGCGGTCGAACGAGCCGCGGTCGGCATAGAGATACTCCTTCTCGCTCTCGTTCCAGATATTGGTATTCTCGAAGAACCGCGCACGGTTGGTTTCGACATTGTATATAACGGAGTCGCCCGTCATTTCGTAGGTATCGTTGCGCATCTGCACATGTTCGACGCAGATGATGTCTTTCGGGTCGGAGTAGTAGTAGCCGCGTTCGGATTCGAGCATGTTGTCCTCGTCCACGACCACTCCGCCGCCGTAGAATTCGCCTATATTGGTCTCGGTGTTGAATTTGAAATTATAGGTATAGAGCGTAGCCCCCTGGTCGACGACCTTCACGATTTCGGAATATACGCGAGCCTCGTCCCTCTCGCGGTTGTAATCGGCACGGTCGCCGTATATGTAGGTCGTACCTTTATTTATAAGCACGTTGCCGAAGCATTCCAGTTTGGAGTCGGAATGGCGCACCGCACTGTCGCAGGTTATGACCGCTCCGTTGTGATGGGCAGCAACATTGCCGACGAGAATCTGCAACGTCACCCCCGAAATTTCGCGCTGGAAGCCGTCGTCGGATTTCAGGTCTATCATCCGTCCGCCGTCGTCCGCGGAGCCGTCCGACTGCGAAACGGTCTGCAGCTGTCGCTGCAATGCTGGCATGCCGCTACCGCCCGCAAAGACGAAACCCGCCAATACGAACAGCAAAACCGCGAATGCAACTACCCTTCTGCGCACGACCGATAAATTTGGATTGCGTTACTTACTTGACCCACTTCTTGTTCTCGAACTCGCCGTCGCGGAATTCGGGAGCGATATAGACATACATCGCGTCGATTTTGCGGTCGAGCCACTCCTTGAACATCTTCTGCTGCTTGTCGGACAACGCCATCTGTTCGAGACGCAGATAGTCTTCGTCGAGCGACGCTGCGTGAGCAGGAATAATTTCGACGAGCTTCACGATTTTGCAAAGGTCGTTGCCCAGCAAATCCGACGTGCGGTAGGCAGGCGAAATCTCTCCCACTTTCAGACGACGGATAGCGTTGTAGTCGTCGATGCTCTTGCCGCCGCCCATACCGAAATCCTCTTTGAGGAACTTGGTCGCCGTAAGTTTGGCATCGAACGCCGAATAGCGCTCCAACAAGTCGTGGTTCGACACGATACCGCCGTTCATCTTCGAATATTTGTCATCCGAGAACTGCGTCGCAGCCTTCTCGAACGAAATCGAATCGGCACGGATTACACCGGCGAGGCTGTCGAGTTTGAGCAACGGAGCGGTGATTTCCTCGGTGGAATATGTAGGACGCAGCAGGATATGGCGGCAATGGTACATCTGGCCCTTCTTTTCGATAAGCTGGATGAGGTGAAATCCGAATTCGGTCTCGACGACCTCCGACACCTGTCCCGGTTTCAACTCTTCGAGCGCATCGGCGAACGGCTTCACGAAACCTGCCGCCTGCATCGGTTCGAGTTCGCCGCCGCGGATAGCCGACGGGTCTACCGAATACATGCGCGCGAGAAGCGAGAATTTGGTCTTGCCGGTTACGATGCGTTCGCGCATGTCGAGCAGACGCTCGCGGGTACGGCGCTTGGCGTCATCTATACCGTCCGGGAATTTGGTGATATGGGCATAGACGTACTGCTCGGCGATAATCGGCAGGCTGTCCTTGTCGATATTGCGGTAGTAGCGCTCCACCTCGCCCGGGACGACGGTTATCTTGCTGACGACCTCATTCTGCATGGCTGCGGCGTAGGACTGCTCCTCGAAACGGCGGCGAAGCAGTTCGCGGATATGGTAAATCGCCATGTGGTTTTTCTTTTCGAGCGCGGTAATCGAACCCGCCTCCTCGATAAGCGACTGCACCTGCGACTCGACACGTTGGAGGACATCGCCGTTATTTATCGACACGGAGTCGATAAGGGCCTGATTGTAGAGCAGTTTCTGCATCAGCAGATGTTCGAGAGCCTCGTTTTTCGGGTCGCGGTCGGACGTATAGCCCTCCGAGCGGCGCTGTTCGACCAGCTGGTCGGCGAGCTGCTCCACATCGGAGTAGGTAATGGACGAATTGCCGACCACGGCAACCACCTTGTCCAACATCACGAAACGCTTCTGTGCATACGTTCCGCAGACCGTAGCGCACACGAGTATCGCTGTCAATAAACTCTTCTTCATTCGGATTATACGATTTTAATAAATTTTCAACTTTATGTTTCCGGTTGTTCACCGCTCTTCTCCTCGCAGAAGATGCGGGCATTGCCGTTTTCGAGCGCGTTGCGCATTATGCTCTCCTCGCGGGCATGGAGTACCTCGCCCTGACGCTGGTTTATAAGTATGCGCCGGATATTCTCCTTCGCCATGAACAGCGGCATCATGTCGCCCTCGACAAGCGCATCGGTTATCCGGAAGCAGTAGTACGTGCGGTCGTAAAGAATCTGCTGCACGTCGCGCTTTGACAGATAGCCGTCGTAACTCTTCGAACGCAGAACCGGCAGATTGCTCAGAAACTCCGAGAAATCGACCCACTCGTCGAACGTCGTCAGACGCATGTTGTTCTTGCGGCACAGCTCCTCGAAATCCTTGCGCTCCTCCGCTTTCGGCGAACGCATGAGCCGCAGCAGCTGGTCGCGGCGCCGATAGTTCTCGCCGACAGCCACGATGCTGCCCTTGACAATAGATTTCGTCAGCCGGAAATCGCCGCGGTGACTGTTGTAGTACGCCTCAATCTCCTCGTCGGTTACGTCGTTGTGCATCTCCGTATCGAGATAGTACTGCTCTATCTTTCGAATCAGCAGCGACTGGCGATAGTCGTCCACCATGCGGTCGATATCGGCTGCCGACGACGAAAACATCAGTTCCGCCTCCTGCAATTTCAGCTGCTTGACAATCCATTTCCCGACGTATGCGTCCACGTATGCGGCACTGTCGGCACCCGTCAGTCCCTTTGGCAGTACGGCCGTTATATCGGAGGTCGAAAGATGCTTCCTGCCGACACGAGCCAGCACTTCGTCGCCGGAGAAAATGGCGGACGAATTGCGGCAGGATACTGCGAAAAGCGATAAAAACGCGACCGTTATTCCAATTACAAACTTCATATACA
>CAZESW010000215.1:0-3284 GCA_964514795.1 uncultured Alistipes sp. | reverse complement strand
AGTCGCCGACCTACAAGGCGATGGTCGAGTCTGCAAAAGGCTGGATAGACCGCGGCGTGGACGGATTCCGCCTCGATGCCGTGCGCCACATCTACCACGATACGGCTTCTGCCGAAAATCCGACTTTCCTCAACGGATTCTATACCGACCTGAACTCCTATTTCAAGCAGTCGCACTCCGGCGAACTCTACATGGTCGGCGAAGTGTTCGCCGAAGCCGCCGAGGTCGCACCTTATTATGCGGGACTGCCCGCGCTGTTCGAGTTCTCGTTCTGGAACCGCCTGTCATGGGCCATCAACAATGCTACCGGCTGCCATTTCCTGAAGGATATACTTTCGTATCAGCCGCTCTATGAACGCTATCGGGCGGATTATATCGAACCTACCAAACTCTCGAACCACGACGAGGAGCGCACCCGCACCGTCCTCGGCACGACGCTCGACAAAGCCAAGTCCGCCGCCGCGATTCTGCTTACCGCAGCCGGCGAACCGTATGTATATTACGGCGAGGAGCTGGGTTATGTAGGCTCCAAATCGCGCGGCGACGAGTATGTCCGCACTCCGATGAAGTGGGGCGACTCGTTCACGACCAAATTTATCGACAAGCAGGATTCGGGCATGATGTCGGTTACCGATGTCCGCCGTCAGGAGAGCGACGATACGTCGATACTGAACGTTTACAAGCAGTTCAGCCGTCTGCGCCATATCTACCCGTCGATGGCTTCGGGCAAAATGGTGCGCCACGACGTATATAACGAAACCAATACCGAGTTCAAGCAAATCGCCGCATGGTACAGAGAATTTGAGGGCGAACGCATGCTGGTGCTTCACAATCTGTCGGGCTCACAGACGGTGCTGACGCTCGACGACGACATCGAGAAATGCGTTGCCGTGATGAACAAGGTGGAAAGACGTGTCCGCGACGGAATTACGAATGTACGCATGGGCGGCAATTCGAGCGTCGTATTCAAACTGAAAGACTAACGACCTTAAAACTATGAAAAAACTGCTTATCCTTTTGTTTGCCGCCGCAGCGATATGCGGCTGCACCGACAAGCCGACGACACGGACGGCACACCCCGAATGGACTTACGGTTCGGTGGTCTACGAAATGAATGTCCGCCAGAGTACCGAGGCGGGAACTTTTGCCGCCGCCGAGGAACGGCTGCCCGAACTGCGCGACCTCGGTGCGGATATCGTGTGGCTGATGCCGATTCATCCTGTCGGAGTGAAGGGCCGCAAGGGTTCGCTCGGCTCGTATTACGCCATTCGCGACTACTATGATATTAATCCGGAGTTCGGTACGATGGAGGATTTCGAACATTTCCTTGCGACGGCGCATTTGCTCGGTCTGCGCGTCATTCTCGACTATGTGGCCAATCATACGTCGCCCGATGCCGCATGGGTGGACGAAAAACCTGCGGATTGGTACGTCCGCGATTCGCTCGGCAATACCGTCGTGCAATACGACTGGACCGACATTGCAAAACTCAACTACGACAATGCCGATTTGCGCACGGAGATGAAGCGCGTGCTTCATTTCTGGACGGACAAGGGTGTGGACGGATTCCGCTGCGATGCCGCAATGGAGATGCCGGACGAGTTCTGGAACGATGCCTTCGCCGAATTGCGGGCGAAGAATCCCGACATCTACCTTCTCGCCGAGGGCGAGGGTGCGCATTTCCACGAAAACGGATTCGATGCCTCCTACGCATGGGAGCTGCACCACCTGATGAACGACATCGCGCAGGGCAAGAAACCGGCTTCCGAAATAGCCGATTATGTAGCCCGTGATGCCGAAAATTCGCCTCGTGAGGCGTTTCGACTGATGTTCACGTCGAATCACGACGAAAATTCGTGGGCGGGAACCGAATTCGAGCGCATGGGCGATGCTGCGGAGATTATGGCGGTGCTCACATATCTTCTGCCGAACGGACAGCCGCTGATTTATACGGGTCAGGAGTTCGGCTTCAACCGCCGTTTCGCATTCTTCGACAAGGATTGCCTCGACGACTGCACTCCGAACGGATTCACCGATTTCTATCGCCGCATGAACGGTCTGCGCCATGACAATACGGCACTGTATGCAGGCGAGATGGGTGCGCCTGTGCACCTGCTGCCGCACGACGATGCGGAGCATCTGCTCGCATTTGTCCGCGAAAACGAAGACAATGCGGTGATTGCGCTGCTCAACCTCTCGTCCGAAACCGTCGTCGCGAAACCCGATTTCGCGGGCTTGGAGGGCGAATATACCGATTTCGCTGCGGGTAAACCTCACACGCTGAACGTCGGCGACGCATACGAAATGAAGGGATGGTCTTATATGATTCTTACGAAATGAAACGATTGCCTATTATGATTTGTGCGGCGGTGCTTGCCTCAGCCTGCACCTCGCCACGCATCGACCTTGCGTCGATAGCCGATGCCGACGACCGTATCGACCGCGTGGAGCCGCTGTCGTGGTGGATTGGTATGGAGACTCCGCTGCAACTTATGGTCTGCGGGGATAATATCTCCGAGTACGATGCCATAATTGCCGGCGACAATGTCGAAATCCGCGGCGTATACAAGGCGGACAGCCCCGACTATCTGTTAGTCGATGTGGCTGTCTCCCCTCGGGCAAAGGCGGGAACCTACTATCTGGTCTTTTCGCGCGGAGAGGAGAGGTTCAAATATGCCTACGAGATAGCCGAACGCCGTGAGGGTTCGCGCGACAGAGGCAGTTTCACCACCGCCGACGTGCTCTATCTGCTGATGCCCGACCGTTTCGCCAACGGCGACGAGTCGAACGATACCTGCGCGGCGACGAAAGAGCCTTGCGCCCGCAGCGAATATTTCGGACGGCACGGCGGCGACATAGCGGGTATGACGGCGCACCTCGACTATATCGCCGACCTCGGAGCTACGGCGGTGTGGGCTACGCCGCTGCTGCTGGATGACGACCCCGACGGCTCGTATCACGGTTACGCATGTGCCGACTACTACAATATCGACCCGCGTTTCGGAACGAATGAGCAGTACCGCGATTTCGTCGGCGAGGCTCATTCGCGCGGTCTGAAAGTGATAATGGATGCCGTGCCGAACCATTGCGGCATAGGACACCGGTGGCTCGACAATCTGCCTTTCGCAGACTGGATTCACCGCTTCGACGAGTATACGCCGTCGAATATCGCATTCTCGACGAATATGGACATCAATGCGTCGAAACGCGATTTGATGTTGCAGGAGAGCGGCTGGTTCGTGCCGACGATGCCCGACATGAACCTCGACAACGAGTTCGTGCGC
>CAZESW010000214.1:0-3308 GCA_964514795.1 uncultured Alistipes sp. | reverse complement strand
GCATAGTGGCAGAACTCCACCGACGAAGGTTCGCCGCCGTGCTCGCCGCAGATACCGCATTTGAGTTCCGGACGGGTCGAGCGGCCCTTGAATACGGCCTCACGGATGAGCTGACCTACACCGTTGCGGTCGAGAATCTTGAATGGGTCCGCTTTCAGGATATTCTTTTCAAGATATACAGGCAGGAACTTCGCGATATCGTCGCGCGAGAATCCGAGCGTCATCTGCGTAAGGTCGTTGGTACCGAACGAGAAGAACTCCGCAACCTCGGCAATCTGATTTGCCGTTACGGCAGCGCGCGGAACCTCGATCATCGTACCTACGAGGTAGTCGATGCGGTCGTTGCGCTCGCTGAATACTGCGTTCGCGGTCTGGTCGATGATGTTCTTCTGGTAGCGCAACTCCTTGTGGTTACCCACGAGCGGAACCATGATTTCGACCTTAACCGGAGTGCCGGCAGCCTTCACGTTCATCGCAGCCTCGATGATTGCGCGGGTCTGCATCTCGGTGATTTCAGGATAGGTGTTGCCCAGACGGCATCCGCGGTGACCGAGCATCGGGTTCTGCTCGTGCAGAGCCTCGACCTTGGCAACGATTTTCTCGTAAGGGATGTTCATCTCGGCTGCCATCTCGCGCTGCTCCTTCTCGGTGTGCGGCACGAACTCATGCAACGGCGGGTCGAGCAGACGTACGATAACCGGATAGCCGTTCATCACCTTGAACAGACCCTCGAAGTCGCCTCTCTGCATAGGGAGCAGTTTGGAGAGAGCCACGCGGCGTCCTGCCTCGTCGTCGGCGAGAATCATCTCGCGGATAGCCTTGATACGGTCGCCTTCGAAGAACATGTGCTCCGTGCGGCAGAGACCGATACCCTCGGCACCGAATGCGAATGCCTGCTGCGCATCGCGCGGAGTGTCGGCATTGGCGCGTACTTTCAGAACCGAATATTTCGAAGCCAGCTCCATCAGCTTGCCGAAGTCGCCGTCGAGGTTAGCCTCTTTCGTCGCAACCTCGCCGAGGTAAACCTCGCCGGTCGAGCCGTTGAGCGAAATCCAGTCGCCCTCCTTGATTGTATAGCCGTTCACCTTGATAGTGCGAGCCTTGTAGTCGATTTCGAGTTCGCCTGCACCCGATACGCAGCACTTGCCCATACCGCGGGCAACTACGGCGGCGTGCGAGGTCATACCTCCGCGAGCCGTCAGAATGCCGGCTGCGTCGAGCATACCCTTCAAATCCTCAGGCGAAGTCTCGATACGAACGAGGACAGCTTTCTTGCCCGTAGCGGCGAGATGCTTCTCGGCGTCGTCGGCGAAGAATACTACCGGACCCGTAGCGGCACCCGGCGAAGCAGGCAGACCCTTTACGATAACCTTCGCGCTCTTGATAGCCTCCTTGTCGAATACCGGGTGGAGCAACTCGTCGAGTTTCGCAGGCTCGCAGCGCAGAACCGCGGTCTTCTCGTCGATAAGACCCTCGCGGAGCATATCCATAGCAATCTTGACCATTGCGGCACCGGTACGCTTGCCGTTGCGGCACTGCAACATCCACAGTTTGCCGTCCTGAATCGTGAACTCGATGTCCTGCATGTCGGTGAAGTACTGCTCCAGGTGGTGCTGAATCTCGTTGAGTTCGTTGTAAACCGCCGGCATAACCTCTTCGAGCGAAGGGTACTTGGTCTTGCGCTCCTCCTCGCTGATGTTCTGTGCCTTTGCCCAACGCTTCGAACCCTCGATGGTAATCTGCTGCGGAGTGCGGATGCCGGCTACCACGTCCTCGCCCTGTGCGTTCACGAGGTACTCGCCGTTGAAAATGTTCTCACCGGTTGCGGCGTCGCGCGAGAATGCCACACCCGTAGCCGAGTTCTCACCCATGTTGCCGAATACCATCGCCTGTACCGAAACTGCGGTTCCCCACTCGGTCGGGATGTTGTTCAACTTGCGGTAGAGTATTGCGCGCTCGTTCATCCACGAACCGAACACTGCGCAGATTGCGCCCCAAAGCTGGTCCCAAGGGTTGGTCGGGAATTCGCTGCCGGTCTGCTCCTTGATAGCCTTCTTGAATGCGGCTACGAGTTCCTGCAAATCCTCGGTCGTCAGGTCGGTATCCATCTTGACACCGCGCTTCTCCTTCTGTGCGTCGATGAGAACCTCGAACGGGTCGTGGTCTTCCTTCGATACCGGCTTCATGCCGAGCACCACGTCGCCGTACATCTGTACGAAACGGCGGTAGGAGTCCCATGCGAAACGCGGATTGCCCGTGCGCTTTGCGACTGCCTCGACCGCAACGTCGTTCATACCGAGGTTGAGGATGGTGTCCATCATACCCGGCATCGACGCGCGTGCACCCGAACGAACCGATACGAGCAGCGGCATCTGGTTGTCGCCGAAGTGCATACCCGTAAGTTTCTCGATATTCTTGATTGCGCTCTCCACCTCCGGACGCAACATTTCGATAACCGCCTCACGGCCATGCTTGTAGTATTCGGTGCATACTTCGGTCGTGATGGTGAATCCCGGAGGAACCGGAATTCCGATAAGGTTCATCTCGGCGAGGTTAGCACCCTTGCCGCCGAGCAACTCTCTCATTTTGCCGTTACCCTCGGCCTCTTTGTTGCCGAAAGTATAGACACGTTTTACGTTTGCCATAATGATTTCTTGGTTTTCGTTAATCTGTTAGTTAATGATATTTTCTGTTTTTAAATTTTCCGGATAACAAATATACTAAAATTTCCCGAACCGCGACACTCTTTTAATTAAAATTTCATTATCGCCCTTCGTTTATGCCGTTATTACGCCCGAACCGACCAGTTCGTCGCCGTCGTACCATGCCGCGAACTGCCCTGCGGTGATTCCGCGCTGCGGTTCGTCGAACAGAATATAGGCGGCATCGTCCATTACGGTGAGCGTCGCTCCCTGCAACGGCTGACGGTAGCGGATTCTGACGTCGAAATGTCGGCTTTCGCCCGCATGCATCGCCTTGGCGGGGTCTATCCAGTGCATTTCGTCGAGTTCGATGCGCAGCGCACGACGGTACAGCCCTGGGTGCGAATCACCCTCGCCGACATATATGGTGTTGCTCTCAACGTCCGTGCCGATGATGAACAGCGACTCCTTGCGGCCGCCGATACCGAGTCCTTTGCGCTGACCTATGGTATAAAATGCGCTCCGTTGTGTTCGCCGATTTTCTTGCCGTCGCGAACCGTGTAACGGAACGGTGCGGCAAGCTGTTCCAATTCAGTCTGCGCGCCGTATTCGGCATATCTCCGCCATGTCGGCAGGATTTCGTGGATGTTGCCTTTCTTGGCGGCA
>CAZESW010000213.1:0-3351 GCA_964514795.1 uncultured Alistipes sp. | reverse complement strand
TCGAGCGCGAAAAACAGGTCGCCGAGAAGCTGCACCGGCTCGAAGATATAGCCATCCCCGACGGATTCGACTACACGTCGATGCAGTCGCTCACCATCGAAGCGCGGCAGAAACTTATGCGCATTCGCCCGACGACCATCGGTCAGGCATCGCGAATTCCGGGCGTTTCGCCGGCAGATGTCAATGTTTTGCTGGTGAGATTCGGAAGATAACTAATAAAGTCGCGGCGGCAATCCGCCTTTAAGGTCAAGGGCGGCGGAGTATTTCTCTCCGCCGCCCTTTTAAGGTCTTTAAAGTCTTTAAGGACTTTTATTGTTCCACGTGGAACAATTCTCACCCCTCCTCCTCCAACAACAAAAAACCGGTGTTTGTTCCACGTGGAACAAACACCGGCCCCTTTAAAATCATACCTCGGATTACCCTACCATCGCACCTGCATTGGTCTTGTCGTCCGGTTGCAGCAGACGCAGGCGACCCGTGGCGTCCTCCGCCATCAGAATCATACCCTGCGACATTATACCTTTCAATTCGCGCGGTTTGAGGTTCACCAGCACAAGCACCTGCTTGCCGACGAGTTCTTCCGGCGAATAATGCTCGGCGATTCCCGACACGATAGTACGCTTGTCGATACCCGTGTCTATGGTCAGTTTGAGCAGTTTTTTCGTCTTCGCGACCTTCTCGGCAGCAATAATCGTCGAAACGCGAATATCCATCTTCTGGAAATCGTCGAACGTGCACTCCTCCTTCTGCGGCTCGGCCTTCACCTCGGCAGCGAGATTGGCGGCCTTGGTGGCGGCGAGTTTATCGAGCTGACGCTGTATCACGTCGTCCTCAATCTTCTCGAACAGCAGCGACGGCTCGCCTATCGTGTGTCCCGCAGCGATAAGGTCCATCGCGCCCAGACGCTCCCAGCCGAACTTATCGACGTCGAGCATACGCAGAATCTTCCCGGCGGTGAACGGCATGAACGGCTCGCAGGCCACGGCGATATTGGCGGTAATCTGCAAAGCGATGTTCAGAATGGTCTTTACGCGCTCGGCATCGGTCTTGATAAGTTTCCACGGCTCGGTGTCGGCGAGATACTTGTTGCCGATACGGGCGAAATTCATCGCGTCTTTCAAAGCCTCGCGGAAACGGTAGTTCTCGATATTGTTTTCGAGCGACGCCTTAATCTGCGACAGTTCGGCGATTGTCGCCTTGTCGTAGTCGTTGAGTTCGCCACATGCGGGAACTGTGCCGTCGTAATATTTCTTGGTAAGCACCAGCGCACGATTCACGAAGTTGCCCAGTACGGCGACGAGTTCGTTGTTGTTGCGCGCCTGATAATCCTTCCATGTGAAATCGTTGTCCTTGGTTTCGGGAGCGTTCGCGCAGAGAACGTAGCGCAAAACATCCTCCTTGCCCGGCATCTCCTCCAAATATTCGTGAAGCCATACAGCCCAGTTGCGCGAGGTCGAAATCTTGTCGCCTTCGAGGTTCAGGAACTCGTTCGACGGCACGTTCTCGGGCAGGATATATCCGCCGTGAGCCGCCAGCATCGACGGGAAGACGATGCAATGGAAAACGATGTTGTCCTTGCCGATAAAATGGACGAGTTTGGTGTCCCCGCTCTTCCAGTATTTTTCCCAATCCGGCGTAAGTTCTTTTGTAGCAGAAATATACCCTATCGGAGCATCGAACCACACATAGAGCACCTTGCCCTCCGCCCCTTCGACCGGCACCGGAATACCCCAATCGAGGTCGCGACTCACTGCACGCGGTTGCAGACCGCCGTCGAGCCAGCTCTTGCACTGACCGTAGACGTTGGTTTTCCACTCCTTGTGTCCGTCGAGAATCCACTCGCGGAGCATTGTTTCGTATTCATTCAGAGGCAAATACCAGTGTTTGGTCTCTTTCTTCACCGGAACCGAGCCCGAAACCGCCGAATGCGGCTCGATAAGTTCGTCGGGCGAAAGCGTCGAACCGCACGCCTCGCACTGGTCGCCGTAAGCGCGTTCGTTGCCGCATTTAGGGCATGTACCGACGATATAGCGGTCGGCGAGGAACGTCTGCGCCTCCTCGTCGTAGTACTGCATCGACGTTTTCTCGATAAACTTGCCGTCGTCGTAGAGTTTGCGGAAGAAATCGGATGCCGTCACGCTGTGCATCGGCGATGTCGTGCGCGAATAGATGTCGAACGAGATGCCGAGGTCGGCGAACGACTTCTTGATTATTTCGTGGTAGCGGTCTACGACCTGCTGCGGGGTTATACCCTCGCGCTTCGCCTTAATGGTAATCGGCACGCCGTGTTCGTCGCTGCCGCAGACCGAAATTACGTCGCGGCCGCGCAGACGAAGGTAGCGCGTATAGATGTCCGACGGGATATATACGCCCGCCAGATGGCCGATATGCACGGGTCCGTTGGCATACGGGAGTGCGGATGTGATGAGGTATCTTTTGAACTCTTTCGCCATAATATAAAGTGTTTTATTGCGCACAAAGATAGTGCAAGCCGAGAGCAAAAACAAAAAAGTGTACTTTTTTGTTTTGCCGAGGCGCAGCCTATCTAAACGACGAAGTCGTAAAGATAGTAAAAAGTCATTAAAGTCCTTAAAGTCTTTAAAGACCTTAAAGAGAAACTTGCCTGCCGACCTTAAAGGCGGCGAGAAATAGCCGCCGCGACCTTATAGCCGACGACAAAATGTCGTCGGCGTGACCTTAGGACTTTAATCCTCCGGCACGCGAAAACCTACCCCTTCCTGCCGTAGGCTTCGACGGCGCGCTGGACGGAACCGTGGATAAGCAGCAGACTGCGGGCACTGTCGTACGGCAGACCGAGTTCATCCACGAGCATTCTGGTTCCGCGGTCTATTAACTTGCTGTTGGACAGCTGCATATTCACCATTCTGTTGCCTCGTACACGTCCCAGTCCTATCATTGCCGTCGTGGTAATCATGTTGCAGACGAGTTTCTGAGCCGTACCCGACTTCATGCGCGAACTGCCCGTAACGACCTCCGGCCCGACGACGGTTTCAATCGCTATTTCGGCTTCGGCGGCTATCGGCGAACGCGGATTGCTCGACACCGACGCCGTAAGGCATCCGAACGCCCGTGCGGCACGGAGAGCACCCGCGACGTATGGCGTAGTGCCCGACGCAGCGATGCCGACAACCGTATCGAGCGGCGTTACGGAATGCGCCTGCAAGTCCTTCCAGCCCTGTTCCGTATCGTCTTCCGCCCCCTCGACGGGATTGCGCAGTGCACGGTCGCCACCCGCGATTATGCCTATAACGACGGTAGGAGGCATGCCGAACGTAGGCGGCACTTCCGACGCATCGAGCACGCCGAGGCGGCCGCTCGTTCCGGCACCCA
>CAZESW010000212.1:1213-3355 GCA_964514795.1 uncultured Alistipes sp. | reverse complement strand
CGCTCGTCGCGAGCGAACAGGTCGGGCGAATCGCTCTCGTTTACAGCGAGAATGCACGTGCCGTCGCCGAACACGAGGGAATCGCCATGCCGACAGACTCAAAAATCGTCGAGTACTCCAACTCCGACCTGTTCGCCTCGCCCGCGAGCGGTTCCGCCGCATGGGATGCGATGGTCGTCGTGCCGTCGTCGGTCGGAACGGTCGGCAGAGTGGCGTGCGGAGTGTCGCATACGCTTATCGAGCGTGCCGCCGACGTAATGCTGAAAGAGCGCCGACGGCTGGTATTCGTCGTTCGGGAAGCGCCCTACTCGCTGATTCATCTGCGCAATATGACTGCCCTGACCGAAGCCGGAGCCGTAATCGTTCCCGCTTCGCCGTCGTTCTACTCCCGCCCAGCGACCATCGAGGAGTTGTGCCGCACCGTCACCGAACGGGTCGTGGCGCTCCTCGGCTTGAAAGCGGAACTCTTCGAGTGGGGAAAGGAGGAATAAGGTCACGGGCATTTGCCCAAACAAAAAACATTAAGGACTTTAAACTTTAACCGAAGCAGCCGCCTAAATAGGCGGCTGCTTTAAGGTATTTAGGATTATGCCAATAATTCGTCGGCGAGGGATTCGAGCGCGGCCATGTCGCACTCCTTGAATGCAGAACGGATTGTCGCCATGTTTTCGCAAATCTCGATTTCCTTCATCGCGCCGAACATCTCGCGCATCTTTCTGCCCGCCATAGGCGCCCACGTGCCGTTCTCGACGATTGCGACCTTGCGGCGCTGGTAGTTCTTGTGGGCGAGTTGCGAAATGAAATTCTCCATCGGCGTGAAGATTCCGCCGTCATAGGTCGAGGCTGCGACGACGAGTTTGTCGTAACGGAACGCATCCTCGATTGCCTCCGCCATATCGTCGCGGGCGAGGTCGGCGAACGAAACTTTCTTCGCACCCTTCGCTTCGAGTATCTCGGCGAGAGCATGTGCCGCCTTGGCGGTATTGCCGTAGATGGAGGCGCAGGCGATGAATACGCCGTCGTTCTCCGGGCGATAACTGCTCCACGTGTCGTATTTGTTCAGATAGTGTTCGAGATTCTCGCGCAAAATCGGGCCGTGCAGAGGCGCGATGGTGCGGATATCGAGTGCCGTAGCCTTTTTCAGCAGGGCCTGCACCTGCGCACCGTATTTGCCGACGATATTGAAATAGTAGCGTCGTGCCTCGCAGTCCCAGTCCGCCTCGACGTCGAGCGCGCCGAACTTGCCGAAACCGTCGGCGCTGAACAGCACTTTCTCGCTCTGTTCGTACGTAACCATGACTTCGGGCCAGTGAACCATCGGAGCCATGAAGAATTGCAGCGTATGCTCTCCGAGCGACAGCGTGTCGCCCTCATTGACGACGATTTTTTCGCAGTCGGGGGCAATGTCGAAGAACCGCGGAATCATCGCGAACGTCTTGGCATTGCCGACGATGCGTATGGACGGGAACCGTTCGGTAAGCAGTTGCAGGCTCGCCGCATGGTCGGGCTCCATGTGCGACACCACGACATAGTCGGGCGTGCGTCCGCCGAGTTCGGCAAGGAGATTTTCCATCCATTCGCCGGTCTTGCGGATGTCGATGGTGTCCATAATCGCGATTTTCTCGTCGAGAATCAGATAGGAGTTGTAGGATACGCCCTCGGGAACTATGTATTTTCCCTCGAACAGGTCGAGCGTCTTGTCGTCCGCTCCGATGTACCTTACGGATTCTGAAATGTCGTATTTCATAAGTTAAATTTGGATTGTATCGTTTATAATTTCAAATCGAGTTTCAGTGCGCGTTCTATCACCTTGTGCATGTCGTAGTAGCGGTATTCCGCCAAACGTCCGCCGAACGTGGTGCGCGGGTCGGAATCAGCCGCCGCCCTGTATTTCGCATAAACGGCACTGTTGCGGGCGTCGTTTATCGGATAGTAAGGCTCGCGGTCGGGCGTCCACTCCTGCGGATATTCGCGGGTGATTACCGTATGCGGGGTCTGTACGCCGGAGAAATGCTTGTGTTCGATAATTCGCGTATACGGCGTTTCGGCATCGGTGAAGTTCATCACGGCGACACCCTGCCGGTTATCCTGCGCGAGTGTTTCGGTCTCGAAACGCAGCGAACGGTATTCCAGCCGTCCGAA
>CAZESW010000212.1:0-1113 GCA_964514795.1 uncultured Alistipes sp. | reverse complement strand
ATGTCGCGGCCGACGAGCGAAATCGCCTGCTCTTCGAGGTTCGCCGGTTCGCCGATACCGCTCGCACGACGCTGTCCGTCGATAATGGCGCGGGCCTGTTCGGGAGTCGTCACGCCCCACAGCGCGTGGAACGTGTTCATATTGAACGGCAAATTGTAGAGCCGGCCCTTGAAATTGGCTATCGGCGAATTGGTGAAGCGGTTGAACTGCACGAAGCGATTGACGAAATCCCAGACTTCGCGGTTCGACGTATGGAAAATATGCGCTCCGTAGCGGTGAACGTCGATTCCGCCGACATTCTCGCAGCGGACGTTGCCGCCCGTATGGTCGCGGCGGTCGATGACGAGCGCGCGTTTGCCCGCCCGACGTATGCGGTAGGCGACGGTCGCGCCGTAAAGTCCTGCGCCGACGACAAGATAGTCGTATTTTTCGGGTTTCGTCATTTTCGGGTCGGGTTTCTATATCTGTTTCCGCAGTCGTGCGACGGGGATGTTCAGCATTTCGCGATACTTGGCGACGGTGCGTCGTGCGATGCAGTAGCCCTTGTCGTTCAGTATATCCATCAGCATCTCGTCGGTAAGCGGGTGGCGCTTGTCCTCGTTGTCGATGCACTCCTGCAATATGTTCTTTATCTCGTAACTCGACACCTCTTCGCCACTCTTGGTCTGCATAGCCTCCGAGAAGAGCGATTTCAGCAGGATGATGCCGAAGTTGGTCTGCACGTACTTGCTGTTCACCACGCGCGAGATGGTCGAGACATCGAGGTCGGTGCGGTCGGCGATGTCTTTGAGAATCATCGGACGCAGACGGCTGCGGTCGCCGTCCTTGAAATACTCCTGCTGGTAGTCGAGTATCGTCCGCATGGTTCGCATCAGCGTATCGTGCCGCTGTTTGATTGCCGACATGAACCACTTCGCCGAGTCGATTTTGCTCTTGACGAACTGTATCGCCTCCTTGTCCTTTTCGGTCATTCGGTCTGCCGGAACGCCCATCATGTTGCGGATAACCTCCATATAGTGGCGGTTGATTTTTACCTCCGGAATATTGTAGGAGTTGAGCGACAGGTCGAACTGTCCGTCGTGGTAGTCGAGGATGAAGTCGGGGATGATGTAC
>CAZESW010000211.1:0-3361 GCA_964514795.1 uncultured Alistipes sp. | reverse complement strand
GGAACACGTCCGTTCTGTCTGCTCGACTACTTCCCGAAAGATTATCTGATGGTAATCGACGAGAGCCACGTTACGATTCCGCAGGTGAAAGCCATGTTCGGCGGCGACCGCGCGAGAAAGGAGAATCTGGTGGAGTACGGATTCCGGTTGCCGGCAGCGAAGGACAACCGACCGCTGCGGTTCGAGGAGTTCGAGCAGTTGCAGGGGACGACGATATACGTAAGTGCGACACCTGCCGACTACGAGATAATCAAGAGCGAGAGCGTTGTCGTAGAACAGGTAATACGACCGACGGGACTTATCGACCCGCCGCTGGAAGTGCGCATAACGCTGAATCAGATAGACGACCTGCTCGAAGAGATAGACCGTTATGTCAAACGCGACGACAAGATAATAGTTACGACCATAACGAAGCGAATGGCAGAGGAATTGTCGAAATATCTCGATCGCGTAGGGATTCGCAACCGCTACATTCACTCGGATGTCGATACGCTCGAAAGAATACAGATTCTCGAAGACCTGCGGGCGGGAATGTTCGACGTTCTTATCGGAGTGAATCTGTTGCGCGAGGGAATCGACCTGCCGGAGGTGTCATTAGTCGCGATTCTCGATGCCGACAAGGAGGGAATACTGCGCAATGTCAGGGCGATAACACAGATTGCGGGACGTGCGGCACGACACTCGAACGGAAACGTAATAATGTATGCAGACAACTGCACCGACTCGATACGCATAGCCATCGAGGATAGCAACCGCCGACGCGAGAAGCAGGTTCGCTACAACATGGAGCACGGAATGCTGCCGCGAAAGGCGCAGAGAAGCGGCACGGGGCAGAGTCTGCTGCTCGCCAACACGGAGAACGACGGCGGAGGAACGGCGATTTACGACATGCGGGACGAGGCGATACAATATCCTGCCGCTGCGGACATTGCCAGGACATACGCCGCGAGTGAGAACATCGACGCACTTATAGCCAAAGCGAAAGATGATATGGAACGGGCGGCGAAATCGCTCGATTTCCTTGCGGCGGCACGTTATCGCGACCGCATGTACGAGCTTCAAAAGTTAAAGGAGGAGTCCCGCGGGTAGGCGTCTACCGGTCGGCGAAAGTATAGTATCGACCTGCGAGATAGCTGTATACAGTACAAATCATCGTGGTAGCCACCTTTGCCGGAGTGGCCCATATTCCGACATGCTCGACGAGCAGTTTCATACATACATAATTGAGAAGAATCGACCCTGCGACGGTAAGCATGTATCGCAGAAGCTGTCGCCGTTCGGACACGTTTACGGTACGGAACGCGACATTGCGGTTGAGCCAGAATCCCGTCAGGAAAGTTATCGGAAAGACTATCGCGAGAGAAAGGATATGCGGCGACACGACGACGAACCCGAAATCGACGAACCGTTTGCAGACGATGAAATGGTAGATGATGAAATACCACACGGCATCGAGCACCATATTAAGCGCACCGCATGCCCCGTAGCGGAATATCCGCTGCGGAATCGCTTTGGAGAACGGCGGTACGTAGAAAAAATCTATCGCCCGCGTTATTGCCGATGCAGCAGACATTATCTTCTATCGGTATAGACCCACACTTCGCCGAAACTGCGCGACCGCTCTTTCAGATTTCCGACGATACGCACGCACTCGCTGCGGGTCGGACGCTCGTACAAAGCGACCATATAGCGGTCTCCGTAACGGTATATACGGCTGTGGATATCCTCGAAACGGCGGTTCACCGTATTCATGCCCGCTTCGGCATTCGCAAGTTCGGCATACACGCCCCAAACGGCATAACTGTATCCCGCCGTCATAGGCAGAACGCCGTTAAGTCCTTCTGCGGCCGGTTCCGGTTCGACAACAGGTTCCGGTTCGGATATCTGCGCCGGTTGCTCCGTCCCAGTAGCGACGGACGGTTCGGATTCGTCCGCGGCAACGGTATCCACCGGTACGGTGGCGACACTCTCGACCGCCACTTTCTGCGGGAAATCGCCTTTGCCCATCTGGGTCGAAAACACCTGCTCGGAGTACAGTATATAGCCTGCGACGCCAACTGCGAAGACGATGCACAGCACGGCGAACGACAAAAGTACGTAGTTGGTAACAGGATTTATCCTTATCTCGTTTCTTCCTTCGGGGTTTGCCATATTTTCGAAATTTTGGTCGGTTATGAACTTCTCGTTGCGTATCTCGCCTACTCCGCCGATAAGAATGCCGCCGTTTACCGACGCATGTTGCAACCACTGGCGGTAAATCTCGGTCGCACGCTCCTGCGACACATCGGCTTTCGCCGCTATAATGTCGGTAAGCACTTCGCCGCGCAGTTCGCGCGAGAAGAGTATATCCGTAAACGGCGGAACGAGTCTGCCCGACGATATGCGGACGGCACCGTTACGGCGCACGATAAGGCTGCCGACATCGGGCAGATATAGGTCGTGTCCGTCGGCGAGTGTATTGAATATCAGATTATCTATTTGTGCGGTCATTTCCCGTTTTTATGTTTTCCGTTCGTCTTGCCTTTCGCTTCATCCTCCACCGGTTCGTGCTTCAAGGCATACCATATCATGAACGCGCCGAACAAAACGAACGGAATGCTCAGCAACTGGCCCATATTGAGCAACATTCCCTTCTCGAACGCCTCCTGTTCCACCTTGATGAACTCGATGAAAAAGCGGGTCAGGAATATGCCGATAAGTCCTGTGCCGAACAGCAGTCCGCGACGTTTCGGAGCATCGGTGCGCATATACAGATACCAAAGGACGGCAAACGTGATTATGTAGCACAACGCCTCGTATATCTGCGTCGGATGCTGCGCCGGAATCACCTCGACCGGAACGTTCGGATAGAGTCTGACGAACTTGAAGCCCCAAGGCAGGTCGGTAACCCGTCCGACGATTTCCGAATTGAAAAGGTTGCCCAGTCGAATCATCGCCCCGCATACGGAGGCTATGATTACGAGCCGGTCAGTCATCCACAGCGGCGACACTCTGTTTTTGCGCGAGCAAAGCCATATCGCCAGCAATATGCCTATCGTCGCCCCGTGGCTCGCCAAACCGCCGTCGCGGATTTCGGTGATGATTGTCCACGGACGCGGAAGGTAGTATGCCGGGTCGTAAAACAGGCAGTGCCCCACTCTCGCTCCTATAATCGTGCCAAGAGCTATGTACAGAAAGGCGGAATCGGCGAGTTCCTGACTTTTTCCCTCGCGTTTGCAGAAATAGGAGAATATCCAACCTCCGAGCAAAAGCGCCAGTGCCCACATAGCGCCGTAATAGCGGATATCGAGCGAACCGATATTGAACAAAGTGGGATTGAAATCCCAAACAACTGCCAGCAAATTTGTCATTTCTTCCTTTT